>JASLMQ010000029.1 GCA_030746455.1 Candidatus Latescibacterota bacterium | reverse complement strand
GGACGCGATCAACAACAAGTCCGGACGCGGCCGGGCGCTGAGCGGGGCCGTGGGGATCACGTTCGAGCGACCGGAAGGGGTTCGTCGGGCGATCGAAGGATTGGAGCTGTTGATGGACGACGCCTTCCACCCCGACGGGTTCTGCACCGAGTCGCCTTCCTATTCGGACATGCACCTGAACGTGATGCGCCCGATCCCCGAGGTCCTCCGGGGGTATAGCGACCCCGAGGGCTACGTGCCCGAGGAGGGAGAGTCGCTGAAGGGCTTCGATCCGTTCCAGGCGTTCGATCGGTACCGATTGGCGCTGGAGAGCATGGTGCGGATGCTGGATCCCCGTCTGAAGTACCCGGTGATCGGCGACACCCACGCGGGCGAAGGCCTTCAGACCATACACGCCGAGATCCTCGCCGACCGGTATGGACCCCGGTACGCGGGGTTGCTGGAACGCGTCCAGGATGCCCCCCTTGCCGAGGCCGGTAGCGAGTATGCGCTCTGGAACCGCGATCCGGACCTGAAGGTGCAGGAGGAGGCCGACCTCCCGCTTCGCACGGAGTGGTTCCCGGGCTGGCACGTGGCCGTGCTCAGAGGGGGACGGGACCTGCGTGGGCACACCGCGTTCTACCTGAACGGATATGCCCACGGGGGACACCGCCATCGAGACACGCTGAGCGCGATCTACATCGCACACGGCCAGGAGATGGCCAGCGACCGGGGATACATCTGGGACGACCCGCGCAACGCCTGGACCGGGAGCACGCTGGCGCACAACCTGGTGACGGTGGATGGCGATAGCCAGAACGGTGAGGGCTGTCACTCCACGCTCGAGCTGTTCGGGCAGGGTCCCGGTGTGGAGGCCGTTCAGGCCTCTGCGAACGCCTACTCCCAGTGCGACCGGTATCAGCGCACGTGCGTGCTGGTCGAGATCCCGGGTGGAGGATCGTATGCGATCGACCTCTTCCGGGTGCGAGGCGGGAATCTTCACCAGTACGGATTCCAGTGCAATGGCAAGCTGGTCGGTGTCGAGGGTGCGGCGCTCGAGTCCGCCGAGGACGAGATCGAGTGGCTGAACCACATCCGAGCCGGGTTGACGGGGGGCCCGGCGGCGGTCACGTGGGCGCACGCCGGGGTGCACATGGACCTGCGCGTGCTCGGGCCGATCGACCGGCTCCTTGCAGCCGACGCGCCCGGGTGGCGGAGCTCCAAAGGAGACCAGCTCCACGCGCCGGCGATCCAACAGGTACTGGCTGAGAGAAGCGGCGATGGGGATCTCGAGAGCCGGTTCGCGGCGGTTGTGTCACCCTATCCGGAAGGTAGCGGGGCCGTGAAGGGCGCCCGGCTGCTGCTGGATGACGCGCAGACCGGCGCGATGGCCGTCGTGGTCGAGCGCGAGGGCCGTACGGACTACCTGCTCTCCTCACCCGAGGGGATCCCGTGCGATGCCGGCCCTGTCACGATGGCGGGGCGCCTGGGATTCGTGTCGGTCGATGCGGCCGGCCAGGCAACGAGGGCCTATCTGCTCGGAGGCACGAGGCTGACCTGCGGCGATCTGAACCTGAACGTGTCGGAGGCAGAGACACGGCTGAAGGTGCGATCCACCGAGGGTCGGACGTTCCACATGGCGGAAGATGTGCCGTCGGATGTCGAAGGGCGATGCGTGCTGGCGGGGGAGACGGGCTTCGAGATCGAGTCGGCGACGCCATCGTCGATCACGGTGCGCGATTATCCGGCCATCGAGTGTGAGGTGGTGCGGATACTCAACGGGGCAGAGTTCGAAAACGGCGAGGGGGCATAGGCCGTGGGTATTCTGGATGATGAAGGTAGTGCGAGCGATGCGGACTTCTTCTCGCAGATTCGCCTGGACCGGACGGGTCTCGAGGCGGTGCGTGAGGCCGCAGCTGCCGGAAGCTGGCCACAGGCGAGCGAGGAGTTGGCGCGGTACTTCCTCCAGCGCAAGGCGCCGCGGTGGTACTTCGACTGGCGGTTCCGCACGGAACCGGTCACGGCGCACTGGGATCGCCGGCACACGTGGGGCACGCCCCAGCTCGTTCCTCTCGCGGAGCGGACGAACGCGCTGCTCGAGGACGTGTTCGTCGACGGCAACGGAGGCCGGCACGATGTCTCCGACATGGAGCGCTTCATCGCGAGCAAGCCGCGCCACGGCGAGAAGTCCCAGCACGTGACGATGTTCATCTGGGCTACGGACCTGGGCGTGATGTATGCGCGGACTCGAGACAGCCGCTACGCCCGGAAGCTGGTCGAGCTGTTCCGTGCGTACAACCGCGCCTTCCCCCGGCGGGTCACGAACACCAACCCGGAGAACCCGTGGCTCGACGAGTCGCATCCGCCCGGATGGCACGAGATGTTCGTGGGCAAGGCTGCAATGCACATGGTGGCCACGCTCTACACGGGTATCCTTCACGATCCGTCCGTGACGCTCGGGGACGTGTACATCCTGATCAAGAAGCTGTGGTTCTACGCGGCGCAGTTCACCCGGTTCACCAAGGTCGAGACCTACAAGCACTACAACCATCACTGGTACGAGCGGGGCGCGTGTCCCTTCATGCTGGGTCTGATGTTCCCGGAGTTCGAGGGATTCGAGGCCATGCGGGAGCGGGGGCGCGAGGTGATCAACCAGCATCTCGAACTCGACTTCTTCGACGACGGCAGCTACCTGGAGCACTCGACCTGCTACAACGCCGGGACCATGGGGGCGGACCTGCTGGTGCCGTGGACATGCGCCTTCGCCAATGACTTCCCGCTGATCAAACCGGAGAACCTGGGCCACGTCCGGTCCTGGCTTTCCTGGTGCGCCGGGTTGACCCGTCCTGACGGAGTCCTTCCGGCGATCGGCGACGAGTTCGATTCCACGCCGTTGAACCGTCTGGGACGCGGTGCGGTGCTGCTTG
>JASLMQ010000028.1 GCA_030746455.1 Candidatus Latescibacterota bacterium | reverse complement strand
ACGAGTTCGTCAAGCCGATCGTCCTGGTCGACGAGGCTGGGAAACCGCGCGGAACCGTCCAGGACGGAGATTCGATACTCTTCTTCAACTTCCGGGGCGACAGGCCCCGCCAGATTGCGAGAGCCTTCACCGACGGCGATTTCGATGGATTCGAGCGCAAGGCGCGTCCGGACGTCCATTTCACAACCCTGACCCGATATGAGAAGGGCCTCCCGGTCGACGCCGTCGCCTATCCGCCTGAGGTCCTGGCCCAGGAGATGCCACTGATTTGCGGGGATGTCCTCAGCCGGGCGGGAAAGCGTCAGCTGAGGATCGCGGAGACCGAAAAGTATGCCCACGTGACCTTCTTCTTCAACGGTCAGGAGGAAGCCCCTTTCGGGGGGGAGGATCGGATCCTCGTTCCCTCTCCACGAGAGGTGGCCACCTACGACCAGAAACCCTCGATGAACGCCCCCGAGGTGGCCGAACGCTTCGTCGAGGCAATCCGGTCCCGTGAGTACGACGCGGCCATCTGCAATTTCGCCAACCCGGACATGGTTGGACACACCGGCATTCTGGAGGCCGCCGTCGAGGCCGTCGAGACGGTCGATCGGTGTCTGGACCAGGTGCTCGCAGCCGTGGAAGAGGTCGGAGGATCCGCGATGGTCACCTCCGATCACGGCAACGCGGAGCAGATGATCCACTACGAGACCGGCGAGCCCCACACGGCCCACACCACGAACCCGGTACCGTTTGTACTCATCGATCCCCAGCACGACGGAACGCTCAGGGACAACGGCACGCTTTCCGATGTTGCGCCAACCCTCCTGGCCATGCTCGGCGTCGAGAGACCCGAGGTTATGACGGGACGGGATCTCCGGCCCTGATGACCGGCGCGGGTCCGCTCACTAGAGGTTCTGAAACGCAACTGTTCGACAGTTCGAACATATCTAGCAATCCATGGTCACCCAGAGGAGGCTGTATCATGCTGAAGAACAGCGAGGGGCAGAAGGTCCCCAACGTGACCTTCCATACCCGCAAGGATGGCGAGTGGGTCGACGTCACCGCCGACGACCTCTTCGCCGGCAAGACCGTCGTCCTGTTCGCACTGCCGGGAGCCTTCACCCCGACGTGCTCTTCCAAACACCTGCCTCGCTACAACGAGCTGGCGCCCGTGTTCAAGAAAAACGGCGTCGATGAGATCATCTGTCTGTCTGTCAACGACTGTTTCGTGATGGACGCCTGGGGGGCAGACCAGGAAGCCGAGAACGTTACGCTCCTTCCCGACGGCAACGGGGAGTTCAGCGAAGGGATCGGCATGCTTGTCGACAAGAGCAACCTGGGGTTCGGCAAGAGGACCTGGCGGTATTCCATGCTGGTCAAGGACGGCACCATCGAGAAGATGTTCATCGAACCCGAGGTCGAAGGCGACCCGTTCGAGGTCTCCGATGCCGACACGATGCTGGACCACATCAACCCGGACGCGGAAAAGCCCGAAGCGGTGACCGTCTTCTCTCGCCTGGGATGTCCCTACTGCGCTCAGGCCAAGGGCGCACTGGATGAGAAGGGGATCGCCTATGAGGAGGTCCTGCTGGGTCGCGACATCACCTCGCGCTCGCTGCACGCCGTGACAGGTGAGTCCACCACCCCGCAGATCTTCATCGGCGGGGAGCACGTCGGTGATGAAGACGACCTCACCAAGTACCTGAGCAGCAAGTAGAGGCCGGTTCACGTTCCTCCCATTCGATCGCAGCTAATCTGAGGGCCCGATGCCGCTCGGCGGCTGCCCGCGCACCGAGGAGGTCTCTGATGAAGATCCACGAGTATCAAGCCAAGGAGATTCTCAAATCCCACGGTGTGCCCGTACCAAGGGGAGGAGTGGCCGAAACCGCGGAGGCGGCTCGGGCCATCGCCGAGGATCTGGGCGGAGCCGTTGTCGTCAAAGCCCAGATCCACGCCGGAGGCCGGGGCAAGGGAGGAGGCATCAAGCTCGCACAGGGCCCGCAGGAGGCCGGCCGGCACGCCGATGAGATCATCGGGATGAACCTCGTCACCCACCAAACCGGCCCGGAAGGGCAAAGGGTCAAGCAGGTCCTGGTGGAAGAGGCGACCGACATCGATCGCGAGCTCTATCTCGGCATTGTCCTGGACCGGGCGGCGTCCCGCCTGGTGGTGATGGCCTCTCAGGCCGGGGGGATGGACATCGAGGAGGTGGCCGCCAAGACGCCGGGGAAGATACTCAAGGAAGCCATCGATCCGGGCGTGGGCCTTCAGCCCTTCCAGGTACGTCGCCTGGCCTTCGGACTTGGCCTGGAAGGAGGCGCACACAAGCAGGGAGCCCGGCTCATCGCAGCTCTCTGCAACGCCTACGTCGCGACCGATTGCTCGCTGGCCGAGATCAACCCCCTGGTGGTCACCAGCGATGGAACGCTCGTGGCCCTTGACGCCAAGATGAACTTCGACGACAATGCCCTGCCCCGTCACAGCGACATCGTGGCACTCAGGGACACCGATGAGGAAGATCCCCTCGAGGTGGAGGCCTCCGAGTTCGACCTGAACTACATCAAGCTGGACGGCGAGGTGGGGTGCATGGTCAACGGCGCCGGGCTGGCCATGGCCACGATGGACATCGTCAAGCACGCCGGGGCCTCTCCGGCGAACTTCCTTGACGTAGGTGGCGGCACCAATGTGGAACGTGTGCAGAACGCGTTCCGCATCTTGGTCTCCGACAGCGATGTCAAGGCCGTTCTCGTTAACATTTTCGGAGGCATCGTCCGGTGCGACCGGGTGGCCGAGGGTGTGGTTCAGGCCCTTTCGGGCCTCGAGGTCGAGGTCCCCGTGGTGGTACGGCTTCAGGGGACCAACGCCGAGGAAGGAGCCCAGATCCTGGAGGGGTCTGGACTCCGCTTTCGCGTGGCTCGCGAGCTCGAAGAGGCAGCGGAGGCGGTCGTCCAGGCCGTGCGTGGCGCCGCCTGATCCTCGATCACCTGCATCCAATCCGAAGGGGGCCGTGTCTCTGGACGCGGCCCCGTTTCTTGTCACACCGGCCGGCCCTGCTGCCATATTGGCGGCTTTGGGCCACAATGGCACCTCACACTGCGTCATCTACGTCTCTTGTCCGGCACCGCCGTCGCCCATAACATATTGTTTATGTAACTCTTAGATTATACGCTTGAAGGTGGCACCCATCTTGCATACCCAGGGTGTTCGTCGAGCAGCCATTCGCCCAACCAACCAGGAGCACGATGAATGCCGACCTACGACTATGTGTGCGACGCCTGCGATCACGGATTCGAGGAATTCCAAAGCATCACGGCATCTCCCCTCCGAAAGTGTCCCGAATGCGGCAAGCTCAAGCTGCGAAGGCTGATCGGGGGAGGGTCGGGCTTCATCTTCAAGGGCTCCGGGTTCTACTGTACCGACTATCGAAGCGAAGGTTACAAAGAGGCCGCCAAGAAGGACAAAGAGAGCTCCGGCGGCAAGACCGAAGCCAAGTCGGACAAGAAGTCGAAGGGCAAATCAGACAAGAAGGACAGCAAGAAGAGCAAGGCCAAGAAAGAGGCCGCCTAGTTGTATAGCCGTCCACGGGAAGAATTTGGAAGACGCTGGCGATACCTGACGACAGGGCCGAAAGAAAGGGAGTTGAACAATGGGCAAGGTGATCGGAATCGATCTGGGCACAACGAACTCATGCGTTGCCGTGATGGAAGGCGGCGACCCGGTTGTGATACCCAACTCCGAGGGTGGGCGGACCACCCCCTCGGTGGTAGCGTTCACACAGGACGGAGAGAGGCTCCTGGGGCAGGTTGCCAAGCGACAGGCCGTAACCAATCCCCAGAACACCGTCTACTCCATCAAGCGATTTGTGGGCCGTCGGTACGCTGAGGTACCGACAGAGATAGAGGAAGTGCCCTTCGAGGTGGCTCAGGGCGCCGGCGATCTGGCTGCCGTCAAGATCGGTGACAAGACCTATACCCCTCCGGAGATCTCCGCGATGGTGCTGCAGAAGATGAAGCAGACCGCGGAGGACTACCTGGGCGAGACCGTGACCCAGGCCGTTATCACGGTTCCGGCATATTTCAACGACTCGCAGCGCCAGGCCACCAAGGATGCGGGCAAGGTTGCAGGCCTCGATGTCCTGCGCATCGTGAACGAGCCCACCGCTGCGGCGCTTGCCTACGG
>JASLMQ010000027.1 GCA_030746455.1 Candidatus Latescibacterota bacterium | reverse complement strand
GTTCACCTGTTCCTGCAGACCGAGACGCTGTTCATCGAGCCCCTCCAGCTCTTGCTTGAGGCTCTCGATCCTCCTGAGGCTTTCCTCGGTGGCCTGTTCGCTTTCCTGGATCTCCCGCTCCACGTTGGCGCGGCTGGCCTCCAACTGCTCGACCGTCGGCTGGAGCAGCGCTGCCTGCTTGCGGAAGACGGTGAAGATCTGGAAACAGAATGCGCAGAAAGCAACCATCAGGACCGGATACATCCAATCCTATGGAGCTGCCCTCCTTTCCGCCGTTCCCTGGTGCACGAAACGGCAGGAGACCTGTGAGTTCGTCCGAGCCGCAGCGCGATCTCTCATTAAATCAAGAACTTGCTGGATTTTCGGCCCACACGTCGGCCTTCGGCTCGATATGAAGAATCTAATACATTTCCTTCGAGGTGTCAACCGCTTCAGAACGCGAGAGATGCCGGGGTCAACTCGAGCCCTCGGAGGAACTCGGGCCCACCAGCACCACAGTGCATCCATCCGGGTCGACAAAGGTTGTGGCACCCCCATCCTCGTAGGGTGGTGGCGTCGGCACAGGGGAGAAACCCATCTTCCCGAGACGCTCCGTGGCCTCCCTGACCTCCTCCGCGCGTGCCAGGTGAAAGGCCACCACAGGGCCGTCGGGTTCGGATCGTTCGGCCTCCCTGGAGAACTCGAGCTGCACCTCCCTGCCAAGGGGCCAGGCGCGGAACCGACTCGCATCCTCGATGCCCCTCGCCGAGCGCTCCGCGGGCAGGCCGATCCCCTCCGAGTAGAATCTCTCCAGGTCCTCGAGCCTGCGGGTGGTCCGGTGGTATGCGACTCGCTCGACCTCAACGGTGGGGCTGGTATCAATCGAATCCCGCACCTGCCACTCGCTCAGCCCCCTGATCTCTGCCCGCCTGTCCACGATGCCCATCACGCTGGACACCAGAGCCGTTACCCTGTCCATGCTGAAGGGCTTCTGGAATACGAGGTCCACGTGCTCGCGGTCAAGGTCCGAGAGCCGGTCGCCGATGTAGGCCGAGATGATGGCGATCACCGAATGGGGAAGAAGACTCCTCAAAACGGGCAGGATGTCGATGCCGCTCACGGTGGGCATCCGGATATCCAGGGTCACCAGATCGTACGGGATCTGCATCGCCAGACCCACGGCATCCTCCCCCGTGGAAGCCATGTCGACCTGCTCGCATCCGGCGATCTTAATGCTGGTACCCAAGGCCTGGCGGATATCCAGCTCGTCGTCGACAATGAGTGCCTTCATGGCCCCTTCCGGGTGAGGGCTACGCCCTGGGTCGTGCCGCTGACGTCGCGGCGTACTTTAGCGAAGTGGAGCCCAACCACGGCAAAGCCCCCGGGGAACGCATCCGCGGGGGTCGATC
>JASLMQ010000026.1 GCA_030746455.1 Candidatus Latescibacterota bacterium | reverse complement strand
GGACCTGATCCTGTCCATCCTCGTTCCATCGGAGGCGACTAGCGTCGCCCGGAGGGTCGCTGACGCGATACGTGACTCCGCCTCCGCTCCCCCGTTTGTGGACTGTAACGCGGTCTCGCCCCAGACCGCCCAGGCGATGTCTGAGATCATCGGCGCCGCCGGAGGCACATTCATCGACGGCTCGATAATCGGCGGCCCGCCGCGCGGAAGCGCATCGCCCAGATTCTACGTTTCGGGGCCCGGATCCGCAGTGATGGAGCAGCTCGACGGCAAAGGCATTGAGGTACGGCCCATGGGGGACGAGGTTGGAAGGGCGTCGGCGATCAAGATGTGCTATGCGGCAGGCACCAAAGGCACCTCAGCCCTCCACACGGCGCTGTTGACCGCCGCGGAAGCCCTGGCCGTGTCTAGCCCTGGCCGTGTCTCAGGAACTGGCGACAGAACTGGAGTCCAGCCAGCCGGAGGTCTTTGCGCGGATGGCGGGTGGGGTGCCGGGCCTGCCCATCTCGGCGGGCCGGTGGATTGGTGAGATGGAGGAGATTGCGGCGACCTTCGAGCACGTAGGGGTCACGCCGGGGTTCCACGAGGGCGCCGCAGCAATGTTCCGTCTCCTCGCCCAGACCCCCTTCGCGAAGGAGACGCCCGAGACCAGGGATTCCAGCAGGACCCTCGCCCAGACGATCGCCTATTTGGCGAAGCTGCTCCCCGCGCCGGGCGAACGGAGGCAAGTGCCGTGAAGATCGCGAAAATAGAACAGTTTCGCCCGAAGGTTCGCATCCGGCTGATCAAGATCACTACCGACACCGGTATCGTGGGCTGGGGCGAGACGACGCTTGAGGGCAAACCCAGAAGCACCTGGGCGGCGGTGGAGGAGCTGGCCGAGTACCTCATTGGGCAGGACCCCCTCAGAATCGAGCACCACTGGCAGCACATCTACCGCTCCGCCTTCTACAAGGGCGGCAGTGTCCTCATGTCCGCTCTGGCCGGGATCGATCAGGCCTTATGGGACATCTCCGGCAAGCACCACGGCGTGCCCGCCCACACGCTGATGGGGGGTGCTGTCCGCGACAAGATCAGGGTCTACGCCCACTGGGGTATCGGCGACCTCAGCGAGCGTGGACTGGAAAGGGCTCGCGAGCGCCTCGTAGGGCTTCAGGACACCGGCGGATACACGGCGTTCAAGGCCGGCCCAGCGGGCAAATGGCGCGCCCACGAGCCCCCGTCCAGAATCGATGAGTTCGTCAAGGCGGCCTATATGATGCGTGAGTGGGTAGGCGACGATGTCGACCTGTTTTTCGATTTCCACGGGAAGATGACGCCGGCCCTGGCCATCGAGGTTTGCAACGAAATCAAAGGGATGCGCCCCGGCTTCGTGGAGGAGCCCATCCCGCAGGAGAACAAGGACTCTCTCAAGGTGGTGTCCCAGGCGGTGCCATTCCCGATCGCCACAGGCGAGCGGTTGCTGAGCAGATGGGAGTTCCGCGAGCTTTTCGAGGCGAACGCGGTAGCCATCATCCAGCCGGACGTGTCCCACTGCGGCGGTATGTCAGAGTTGAGGAGGATAGCTAGTATGGCCGAGGTGTACTACATACACACCGCGCCCCACTGCGCCATCGGGCCCGTGGCCTTCTCGGCGTCCCTGCAGGTCGACGCGTGCACGCCGAACTTCTTCATACAGGAGCAGGTGGATGTCGGACTGGGCAACGGCCTGCTCCAGGAATCATGGGTCGTCAGGGAAGGCTACATTGACCTGCCGATCAAGCCGGGCCTGGGCATCGATATCGATGAGGACGCCGCCTGCCGGAACATCGACCCAAGCGTCGACGAGCTGGGCGGGGCGGAGTGGCGCCACGAAGATGGAAGTGTGGCGGACTGGTAGTGCGCCCCACACCAGCTCTAGAAGGCGCTGCCCTCGCTTACGACCACACCGATTACCCACCTACAGACGACCATGAAGTTTCCGGTGATCAGGATAACCCCGTAGCCCGCGATCAGA
>JASLMQ010000025.1 GCA_030746455.1 Candidatus Latescibacterota bacterium | reverse complement strand
GGTCCCGAAGGAGGAGATTCGAGACGGCGAGCGGGTCGTCCACGACCCGTTCAGTGCCAAGGAACTGCGCTACCGGCGCCGCTACCTGGACCTGGCGCTGAACCCCGAGGTGCGCGAGACGTTTCGGAAGCGCACGGCGATCGTTTCCGCGATTCGCCGGTTCCTTGACGAGCGGGGCTTCCTGGAAGTCGACACCCCGGTGCTGCAGCCCATCTACGGTGGCGCGTCCGCCCGGCCGTTCGTGACCCACCACAACGCGCTGGATACGAGGCTCTTTCTGCGGATCTCGAACGAGCTCTATCTCAAGCGCCTGATCGCCGGTGGGTTCGACCGGGTCTACGAGTTCAGCCGGAACTTCCGGAACGAGGGTATCGACCGGACCCACAACCCGGAGTTCACAGGGCTGGAGCTCTACCAGGCCTACGCCGACTACACGGATATGATGGCCATCGCGGAGGCGTTGTTCGCGTTCGTTGCGGAGGAGGTGGTCGGTTCCACCTCGATCACCTACCAGGGCCAGAAGATCGACCTCACGCCTCCCTGGGACCGGCTTCCGATGGTGGAGGCCATCCAGAAGCACGGATCGCTGGACATCCGAGGGGCGTCCGAGCCGGAGCTGGTCAAGGCCGCCGAGGGCATGGGAGCGGAGGTGGAGCCCGGCGCGAACCGGGGGCAGCTGATCGACGCGATCTTCGAGGCGTGCGTCGAGCCCCATCTGATTCAGCCCACGTTCATCACGGACTATCCCGTGGAAACCTCGCCGCTGGCCAAGCGGCATCGCGACGACGACGAGCTGACCGAGCGATTCGAGCCGTTCATCTGTGGCTGGGAGGTGGGGAACGCCTTCTCCGAGCTGAACGACCCGGCCGATCAGCGCCAGCGGTTCGAGCACCAGATGACCCTGCGGGAGCAAGGCGACGAGGAGGCACAGGTCCTGGACGAGGACTTCATCCGGTGCCTGGAATACGGAATGCCGCCCACAGGCGGGCTGGGAGTCGGGATCGACCGGATGGTGATGCTGCTGACCGATTCCCCATCGATCCGCGACGTGGTGCTCTTCCCGCACATGCGGCCGGAAGAGGGACGTCAGGGATCCGATGACGGCGACAATGGATAGCCTGCTCGAGGCATCCGGAATCCGCAAGCGGTTCCGGATGGGTGAAACGGACCTGGAGGTGCTGAAGGGGGTCGACCTTCGGGTGGACCGCGGGGAAGTGGTGGCGGTGGTCGGGCCCTCGGGTGTCGGCAAGAGCACGCTGCTGCACATCCTCGGGGCACTGGACAGCCCGACGGCGGGGTCGGTGAGAATCGACTCGACGGATGTGTTCGCCCTGGCGGATCGAGAGCGGGCCCGGTTTCGGAACGCGGCCATCGGCTTCGTCTTCCAGTTCCACCACCTGCTGGCCGACTTCACGGCGGTGGAGAACGTGATGTTGCCCCTGATGATCCGGGGGTGCGATACCTCCGCGGCCAGGCCTCCCGCGGCCGAGCTGCTGAAGGACGTGGGACTCGAGGAGCGAATGGACCACCTGCCGTCCGAGCTGTCGGGCGGGGAGTCTCAGCGGGTGGCGGTCGCACGAGCGCTGGTGGCGCGGCCCAAGCTCCTCCTGGCCGATGAGCCATCGGGGAATCTGGATCTGGGCCGAAGTGCCGAGCTCCACGACCTGATGTTTAAGCTGGCGCACGACCTGGGGCAGACCGTCGTGGTTGTGACCCACGACGCCTCCCTTGCGAACCGGGCGGACCGAATCATACGGATGGAGGACGGACGGATTGCAGCCGGGGGATGACTCGATCCCTCCCATGAAACGAATACAGGAACCCAAGCGGCTTTGGGGCCCTGGCCGAGCACACCCGGGCAGGCCGCCCCACGGCCCGAAGACGAGACGCCGGATGCGAGTAATGTCTTGGTAGAGGAGACTGGTGATGAACAACATGTTTTCGGATAACGTGAAGCGGGTGATGCAGCTGGCGCGGGAAGAGGCGGCTCGTCTCGGTCACAACTATATCAGCTCCGAGCACCTCCTGCTCGGGACCATACGGCAGGGCAAGGGCTCGGCGGTCGCTGTGCTGACCAACCTGGGCCTGAACCTCGAGCAGATCAAGCAGCAGATCGAAGACTACGTGGCCTCGTCGGGTGGATCGATGACGATGGGAGAGGTCCCGTTCACGCCCCGCGCGAAACAGATCCTGGAGATCGCGGCCAACGAAGCCAAGGAGATGAAGAGCCAGTACGTGCGCACGTGTCACCTGCTGTTGGCTCTTCTGAAGGACAAGGAAACCGTTGCGGCCCAGATCCTGGCGGCCTTCGGGGTCGACCACAAAACGGCCAAGGAGGAGGTGATCGGCGTCTTGCAGGGCAGACCGACAGGTAAGCGTGAGAAGAAGAAGAGCAAGACGCCGTTCCTCGACCACTTCGGGCGCGACCTCACCGAGCTGGCTCGCGAGGGCAAGCTGGATCCCGTGATCGGCAGGCAGAACGAGATCGAGCGGGTCTCTCAGGTGCTGAGCCGACGCAAGAAGAACAACCCCGTGCTTATCGGCGAACCGGGCGTGGGCAAGACGGCGATTGTCGAGGGGCTGGCGCAGCGGATCGTGGAGCGGCGGGTCCCACAGGTGCTGGCCGACAAGCGGCTGGTGACCCTGGACATGGGCGGGATCGTGGCGGGCACGAAGTACCGGGGGCAGTTCGAGGAGCGGATCAAGGCGGTGATGAACGAGCTTCAGCAGAGCACCGAGGTGATCATCTTCATCGACGAGCTCCACACCATCGTCGGCGCCGGAAGCGCTGAGGGAACGCTGGATGCCTCCAACATGTTCAAACCGGCGCTCTCGCGCGGCGAGCTGCAGTGCATCGGGGCCACCACGCTGGACGAGTACCGAAAG
>JASLMQ010000024.1 GCA_030746455.1 Candidatus Latescibacterota bacterium | reverse complement strand
GATGGCCCTCATCCTGGCCTTCAGCCGCCAGCTCCCGTTCCTGTACCGTGCGCAGCAAGAGCGGGTGTGGGAAGATCGGAAGAACTATCCGCCGGGCGAGCTGGCCGGGGAGACGCTCCTTGTTGTGGGACTGGGAGGAACCGGGCTGGAGACCGCGCGGCGTGCAGCAGGATTCGGCATGCGCATTGTCGCGACGAGGCGGCACACCGACTCCGCCAAAACCGAGTTCGTCGGGGCCGTGCATCCTCCCGAGGCCTTGCACCGGCTGCTTCCCGAGGCGGACTGGGTCGCGGTGTGCACGCCTCTCACGCGCGATACGCGCGACTCGTTCGGCGATGCGGAGTTTGCATTGATGAAGGAGACCGCCTACATCGTGTGCGTGACGCGTGGAGGCATCATCAACACCGAAGCGCTGCTGAGGGCGATAGACGGCGGCGAGATCGCGGGGGCGGGGCTGGATGTGACCGACCCGGAGCCCTTGCCTTCCGACCATCCGCTGTGGGAGCGTGACAATGTGATCATCACCCCCCACGCCTCGGGGCACTCGCCGAATGCGGGCAAGCGGATGTTCGAGCTGCTCTGCGAGAACGTGCGCCGTTACGCGAACGACGAGCCGCTATTGAACGTGGTGGACCTGGGCCTGCAGTACTGACACATATGTGATCGGCCGACTCCATGATGACTCCCTGCATGATCCACTGGAACGTGACACCGGAGCTGTTCAGCGTCGGTCCGCTGACCGTGCGCTGGTACGGGCTGTTCTTCGTTCTGACCTTCTTGTTCGGCTTCCTCGTGCTTCGGTGGATGTTCCGGAGCGAGGGCAGACCCGAGGGGGAGGCGGACCAGCTGCTCAACTATATGGTCCTCGGCACGGTTGTTGGCGCGCGGCTGGGCCATTGCCTGCTCTACGATCCGGCCTACTACCTGTCCCACCCGATCGAGATCGTGATGGTCTGGAAGGGGGGCCTGGCCAGCCACGGTGCTGCCGCGGGTATCCTTGTGGCGCTCTACATCTACAGCCGCGGGAGATCCGACTCGTCCTGCCTGTGGGTGCTCGACCGGGTCGCCGTGCCCTCGATGATCGCCGGGTTCTGCGTTCGAATGGGCAACCTGTTCAACTCCGAGATCATCGGCACGCCCACGGACCTGCCCTGGGCCTTCGTGTTCGAGCGCGTGGACAGCGTGCCCAGACACCCCACCCAGCTCTATGAGGCCATCGCATACGGGATCGTGTTCTTCTTACTCCTGACGGTCTACCGGCGGTCGGTCGGCGACGTTGCGCCGGGCAGACTCATCGGTCTGCTTCTGGTGACCGTCTTCACCTTCCGGTTCGCCATCGAGACCGTGAAGGTACGTCAGGCCGCCTACGGGCACGACATGGCCCTTACCGTCGGACAGCTGCTGAGCATTCCGCTCGTGGTTGGGGGTGCCTGGTTGCTTGCGCGGTCCTTTGGGAGGGACCACCCCAGGGCATCGGAGAGGGGTTGACCTGCCAGGGCAGCCCTGCTATACTTGCCGTATAACCGAGCGTCACTCTCGAGTCCATCGGATATATCCCATGCACCTCAAGACGGTCCCACGCCATCGAGCCGTCGCGGCTGCTATCGGTATCCTGATCCTGGGCGGACTTCTGGCCGCCTCAGGTCACGTCATCGCCGCGGACCACGGACACGATCAAGCCAGTTGTGTCGTCTGCTCCTGGTACCAGTACCAGTCGTGCGTCGCTGCGACATCTTCCATTCTCTTCTCTCTGGCGGTGTTTGCGGCCGCCATTTCCGTGTCGGCCCGTCCCTGGGCCGGCGCACCCCAGGCCCCAAATAGCCGTGCCCCTCCGCAGTAGCGTTTGACCCCCGATTGATCAACCCCGGCATCACCCAAACTGTGCGAACCACCGGTGGATCCGCAGACGGACCCTTGTCTGTTGAGCCCGCTTGGTGTGCGTATGGCGCAGGCTGGCAGGCCCCGGAGGGTGCCCCGTGCACTGCTGCGTGGGGCTTGTCGTGCGCGCCAGACGAAGGCACCCTCCGTATCTGCACATAGAGAGGAGGACGAACGATGAAAGCGCACGTGATCGGAGTTCTCGCCGCCCTGTGTATCGTGCTGACCTCCGGTCCCTTGGATGCGGAGACCACGGGAAGCAGCACCGCCACCGGCACATCACGGTCGTTCAATCCGGCGATCAGCGTGAACGGGCTCTTCCTGGGCTTCTACACCTCGGAGCCGCTCGCGCGGGAGCCCGCGTTCGGCCACGCGCACGACGAGGAGGAAGACCACGAAAGGGAAGAGGGGGACGAACACGAAGGTGAAGGGGAACACGCACACGAAGGAGAGGCCGGCCACGCGCATTCGCACGGGCTGCCCGAGAGCTCGGGATTGAGCGTGCAGGAAGTGGAGGTGCGGCTTAGCGCGGCCGTTGACGCCTACCTGAAGGGCGACATCACACTTGCGATTCCCGGTACAGAGGGTCTGGAGCTCGAAGAGGCCGTGCTGACCACGATTGGTCTGCCCGGCGTGACGCTTCAGGCCGGCAAGTTCTATGGCGTCCTCGGCAAGCACAACACTCTGCATACGCACGCGTTCCCCTTCGTCGATCCCCCGATCCTGGGCGAACGCCTACTTGGGGGCGAGGGACTCAACGAGGTGGGATTGGGGGCGAGCTTCCTGCTGCCAACTTCATGGTACTCCGAGCTGACGGTGCAGGTTCTCGACGGTGAGAACGCGCTGTTCGCAAGCGAGGATGGCGAGGACCTGGCCTACCTGGGACGGTGGGGCAACCTCTGGGACCTGAGCGAATCTTCGACGCTCGAGCTGGGCTGCTCCTACGCCGCGGGCCGGAACGGACACGGGGAACTGACCCAGCTCGTCGGGGGCGACCTGACAGTGAAGTGGCGTCCTTTGAGAAGGGCGCGCGACAGGGGGATGACGCTACAGGCCGAGTACCTGCAGGCCCGCGTGGATGACGGCGCGGATGTGGCGGTGGCCGGTGGGATGTATGCCCTGCTTCAGGCGCAGGTGTCTCGACGCTGGTGGATGCAGGCCCGGTACGACCTGTTGGGCCTGCCGAAGCTCGAACACGAGCGGGAACAGCGGTTCAGCGGGCTGCTTGCCTTTGTGGCGAGCGAGTTTTCGGCCCTGCGAATGCAGTACAACCTTAACAGGCACGGGGAGGAGACGGTCCATCAGCTGGTGGTGCAGATGAACTTCACGATGGGCTCGCATCCGGCGCATAGCTACTGATCCACGGACTGTGGGAGTGAGAGGAGAGATCGAATGAGATCGTTTGTGAGATACTTTCTCGCCGCCACGGCCCTGAGCCTGTGCAGCCAGCGGGTGGAGGCGAAGATCCGGGTGGTGACGACGACGCCCGATCTGGCGGCGATCGCCCAGGCCGTGGGTGGAAGCCGGGTGGAGGTGCAGTCGATCGCGAAGGGCTATCAGGACCCACATTACGTGGCGGCCAAGCCCAGCTACATGCGAACACTCAACCGGGCGGATCTGCTGCTCTACACGGGGCTCGAGCTGGAGGTCGCGTGGCTGCCCCTACTGATCCAGGGCGCACGGAACCCGAAGGTCGTACTCGGAGCCGACGGTCACCTGGACGCGTCGGAGGGAGTGCCGGTCCTGGAGGTCCCAACTGGGCAGGTGGACCGATCGATGGGCGACATCCATCCGGAAGGAAACCCACACTACATGCTGAACCCGCGGAACGGGCTGATTGTCGCTGAGACGATTACGGAGCGTCTGGAGGCCCTGTTCCCAAGGGATGCGGAGCTCTTCCGAGGGAATCTTGTGACGTTCAGGGAGTTTCTGACGCGGAAGATCGAGGCGTGGGAGGCGAGGATCGCAGGCCTCAGAGGGCGCCAGATCGTGACGTACCACACCCAGTGGGAGTACCTGGCCGACTGGCTCGGATTGGCCATCGCGGAGCATGTGGAGGACAAGCCCGGCATCCCACCCAGTCCCCGACACATCGCAAGCCTGGTCGAGCGGATGAAGTCCGATTCGATCGAGATTCTTGTGTGCTCCGCTACCGCGGACGTGAAACGCGCCACGAAGGTGGCCGAACGGACAGGAGCTAGGCTGGTGGTTCTGCCGATTTCCGTTGGCGGCGAACCGACCATCGAGACCTACGCGGATCTGTTCGACACCATCGTATCCAGGTTGGAGGGGGCTTCAGCGGCCGACTGAGGATAGGTGACACCACGCGTCAGCGGGGTTCGTGTGTTCACCGCGGATGATCTCATTACGAGACTGGAGATGCCATGAACGAGTTCCTGATCCTGATGGCCGCCCCCTTTGCGGCCTGCCTGGTGCTGGTGGGCATGCACGCCTACCT
>JASLMQ010000023.1 GCA_030746455.1 Candidatus Latescibacterota bacterium | reverse complement strand
CTCCTCGTGCCGAATCGTCGTGAGAATCCGTTCGCGACCGGTCATCTCTGCCTTGGTCATCAGGTATCTCCCCCCACACGTTCCTCGAAGACCCGGGGCACGGCGCTCTGGGATCCCGAGCCGGCCGGGCCGTCTCCCACCTCCGGCGGCTGAATCTGGATGACATGATCATTGTAGGAGGGGGCCACCGACTGACCGGGCTCCACCACCAGGAAGTCATCGTCCGGCCAGCGGCCGTCGAGCCAGTTCTGCAGCAGCGTCAGGTCGCCCTGGATCTCCTCGTAGGCCCACCCACGCTCCTCGCACAGCTGCTTCGCCCGGGCCTTGAGCGGCAGATTCGCCGTGAAGTCGAAGTCGATGAACAGCCCTCGCGAGTAGTTCTGTGTCCAGCCGCCCAGCGTCTCCATCACGTACCTGGCGTTGTCCTCGCCGTACTTCTCGACCAGCTCCTCGTAATCTGCCCCCCCACCCAGCTCCGCCCCCTGCCGACGCTCGACCCGTTCTCCACCGCGCTGGCGGTACTCCAGCCACCCCGCCGTGTAGTAGTAGGTCCCGGGGTTCTCTCGGAAGATCTCGTTGTATCGCTCCTTCGAGCCCAGTATGAATGTAATGCAGTCGTGAGCGCGCGGGATCACGACGGGCGCCCGCCCCCCCTTGAGACCCAGGAGCATGTTGTTGCACAGCCCGTACCCAAGCAGAATCCCGTCGAACATCTCCGGGTCCACGGCGTCGATGCGTTCCTGGATGCGGCCCAGCCCGATCTCGGGGTTGTCGTGATAGCCCTGGCTGAGGAACTCCAGATCGAACTGGTTCTCCGATCGGGCCGCGCACGCACAGATCTCTCTGAAAGCGATCTCGCACGCGATAACCTTGTAGAACATGCGCCCTCCTGGACAGCCGTGATGCAGGATCGAGCCTTGCGGACAGCCTAGCTGGCAGTCACCGCATCATCCTCCCCGCATGATTCGGGCTGCCTGGCCGAACCGGCCTCGCGCTCTATCGGTTCCCGGATCTCTGCCAGGTCGTGTGTCAGGTGCCACCAGCCGCTTTTGAACGCAGCATAGTCCGGGCCTCCCTCAGAGACCGCGGAAGAAACGTCAATACCAGCTCTCCTCCAGCGCGACCTGGTAGGCCTCTTCCACTTCATCGAGAGGCGTTCCAGGTTGAACCATGTGGGAGGTACAGAAGATGAACCCTCCGCCCGGCTTCAGCTCCCGCATAGCCCAGCGCACCTCTTCGCACACCCGGTTGGGGTCGCCCCTTCCAAGCGTCGTGCGAACGTCGAGCCCACCGTACAACGTCAGGAGGTCGCCGTAATCGCGCTTCACCCGAACAGGATCCATCCCGGCCGACGCCTGCACGGGATGGAGGCACTGGAAGCCCAGATCGACGACCCCGTCCATCACGTCCATCAGGTATCCGTCGCAGTGCAGCGAAAGGGGTATGCCCCGGCTTCGGGCGAAGTCGGTCGTGATCTTCTCGCCCGGGTGCACCATCTCCCACCACATCTGGGGGCTGAACAGCATCGCGTGATTCATGCCCCAGTCGTCCGAGACGTGTACCACGTCGACACCGATCGCCACGGCGTTCTCGATGTAGCGGTGGTTCCAACCGGCGATCCGATCGTACAGACGCCGGACGAGATCGGGACGCAGGGCCATCTCGGCCAGATGAATCTCAAGCCCGATCAGACCGTTGCTCGCCTCGAAGACGCCTGGAGTCTGAAGAAAGACGGCCCGCCCCCGACGTCCCTTGTGGTGTTCGACCTCACGGCGAATCTGGCTGTAGAGGGCGTCGTCGTCCGGGTCGATGAAGGGCGCCTCCACCGACTCCTCCAGCGACAACGGTTCCCCATAGGTGTTCCGACCGTATGGCGTGTCCACCACAACCGCGCCCGTTCGGTCCGGGCGGTCGGCGAGCAGGCCCTTTGACGGGAAGGTCTGGCACATATCGAGGTCCAGAAGGTCGTAGAACGCCTCCACGCTTCCATGCCTGGCCTCGATGTCGGCTACAACCGCCTTCTGGCTGAAGACCCAGAGGTAGAGCGGCACGCGGTCGGGCTCGCGGTGCGCCAGGGCCTCGAACACCCGCTCCCTCGGGATCATCCCTCAGCCTTTCCGTTCCGACTCCGGGTTCGTTGATACCTCCAGTTCTGGCGACACAGGGCCTCAGGAGATGCCCAGCAGCTCCTTGGCCACCTCGGCTGCGCTGGCCGCATCGGGCGCGTACCCGTTGGCCCCGATCTGGTCCGCGTAGGCCTGGGTTACGGGGGCGCCACCCACCATCACCTTCACCTGCCCCTCCATCCCGGCCTCCTTCACCGCGTCCACCGTCGCCTGCATCGACGGCATCGTCGTCGTCAGCAGCGCCGACAAGCACAGGACCTGTGCCCCCTGCTCCTTCGCGGCTTCCATGAACTGCTCCGGCGACACGTCGATACCCAGGTCGATCACCTCGAAACCGGACCCTTCCAGCATCATCGCCACCAGGTTCTTGCCGATGTCGTGCAGGTCGCCACGCACCGTACCGATCGCGGCCTTGCCAACGGCCTCCACCTTCTCCTCGGTCAGCTTCGGACGAACCAGAGCCATCCCCGCCTTCATCGCGCGCGCGGCGATGAGCACCTCGGGAACGTAGAACTCGTTGTTCTTGAACTTCTCGCCGACAACCCCCATCCCCTTGATCAACCCATCATAGAGGATCTCGCGAACAGGGGCGCCCTCGTCCATGGCCGCCTGCACCAGCTCCTCCACCTTCGGGGCCTGCCCGTTGATCACGTTCTCCGCAATCGCGTTCAGATCTGCCATGCCCACACCTCCTTGGAATGGAACAGAAGCTACCTACCGGGACTCGCGTTCTAAGGACCGATCCCTCCCGTTGGGTCGTGGAATAGTGTTCAGAAATGCCCTACAAACGACGTGCCAGACCCCATGCCAGAGGAGCTGAAATATATACCATTGATAATAAATCCTTTATGCAAGCATCGCCCGTTCACGAGGCCCGCTCCGGCCGCGGATCGCGAGAGAGATGTCGCACAGATGGGACACGCATGTCTCGGTGCCGGACGGGCCCGGAAGCCGGGCGCGGGCTTCGGGGGAAACCTGTGGCCCTCCCAGACGTCCAATAATTAGGCCTTCATGGGCCGAACGGCCCTGGGGCACGCGTTTCGCCCTTGTGCCGGAAGGCACGGATGCCCCGTCAGGCCCGGGCAGGTACCTTGAGCCGCCCAAACCGCCGGACCCGATACGATCCACGAGTCCCCGCCTGCAGCACAGAGGGAGCCTATGCCATCCGAAATGACCTCCGTACAGAGCTACCTGAAGGACCTTCGGAAGTACCCCCCCCTCAGCCGTGAGGAGGAGCAGGAAACCCTCAGACGGGCCCGCAAGGGCGATCAGGAGGCCATCGACCGCCTCATCACGTCGAACCTCCGCTTCGTCGTCAGCGTTGCGGCGAAATACCGGGGTCGCGGTCTTCCCTTCGCCGAGCTGATCGCGGAGGGGAATGCAGGGCTCTTGGAGGCCCTGGGCCGGTTCGACGAAAAGCGAGGCTACAAGTTCATCAGCTACGCCGTCTGGTGGATCCAGCAGTCCATCCAGCAAGCCCTCAAGCGCACCGGGACGGTTCCCACGCCGGTGAACCGGCAAGAAGATATGAGTAAGATCGCCAGGCGCTGGCGTGAAATGACACAGCATCTGGGGCGCACACCCACCCTGGACGAGGTGTCCAAAGATATGAAGATCACCCGGGAGCGGGCCGAGCGGGCGCTCCACAGTGCGCTTCCCGATCTCCGCCTCGACTCGCCGTTGGACGCTTCAGACGAGACGAGCCAGACGCTCCTGAACATCCTCAAGACCGATGGGCCCGACCCCGACAGGCTGGTGCTGGAGCGCAACCGCAGGGAGTTGATCGAGCGGTCCCTGTCCTCCTGCCTGGACGAGCGCGAAGACAGAATCATCCGGCTGTATTTCGGGCTCGACGGACACGACGGACGGACCCTGGAGGTGATCGGACAGGAGCTCGGCATCACCCGGGAACGGGTGCGCCAGATTCGGAACCGTGCCCTGGGCAAGCTCAGCCACTTCTTCAGACGCCGTTCGGCCGAGACCGTCCCCTCCTCCCAGGACTTCCTCTAACCTCGCGCGAGAGATCCCGCTATGCCCACCAGCCTGGAACGCTTCCTGGGCACGATGCGTTGCGACCCGACCGACCGGCCTCCCCTCTGGGACGAAGGCATCCGAGATGAGGTCTGGGACGCCTGGAAAGAACGCGGCGGCCCATCGCGGGAGTCGTTCTTGCAGGAGCATCCCTTCGACCGTCGGGAGATGACCGACGTGGATCTGCGCCCCAAGCCGGATCTGTCCGACGAGGACGCATCCGCACGGCTCCGCGCCGTTCCTGACCACTACCGCCAGAGCCGCGACGAGCGATTCCCCGAGGACTGGGACAGCCGGACGCGGGCCTGGATCGCGCGCGAGTTCCCTCTGGGCATGTCGGTGTCCAGGGGCGTCTTCCTGACGGCCGGGGTGGGAACCTGGGACACGCTCACCGGGCTCCTCTATGCGATGTACGACGATCCAGCCGCCGTCGAGCGCGCCATGGAGAGCGCCGCCGATCTGTCCCTCTGGTTGCTCGAGCAGCTTCCCCCAGGGCTCAGCCTGGACTACGCCGTTCTCAGCGAACCCATCGCAAGCTTCCACGGCCCCGTGGTCTCCCCCGCCCACTACCGCCGCTTCGCCCTACCGCACTACCGCCGTCTGCTCGACCACCTCGGATCCCTCGGCGTTCAGGTGATGGTCGTTCAGGCCTATGGGCAGATCGAACCCTTGCTGCCGCTTCTTCTGGAGACGGGCTTCAATACCCTCTGGTGCTCCCACGCGACACAGGCGGGCGTAGATTACGTTCGGCTCCGCCACGACCACGGACGCGACCTGCGGCTCATCGGTGGGATCGACACCGAGGTGCTGCGGAAGGACAGACGGGCCATCGACGAGGAGCTGACCACGCGGATCCGGACGCTCCTCGACAGTGGCGGCTACCTGCCCCTCCTGGACGACCGGGTGCGGGTCGACGTACCCCACGACAACTACACCTACTATCGCAGCCAGCTGGAGAAGGTGGTCGCATAGACCTGATGTCACCTCCCGGCTCGCCCGGGAGCTTCAGGCAAGGGGAAGGGGGTCACAGCGCCTGTGGCGGCGCCGTGGCCCCTTCCCGTTCCCAGGTCCTCTGTTGCAGAATCACACGTCCTTGAGCGCCCCCACAAGCTCCATGACGGCTTCCTTCCCGTCGCCGAAGTACATCAGTGTGTTGTCGGCGGCGAAGAGCGGGTTGGGAATCCCCGCGAACCCGGGGCTGAGGCTCCGCTTGATGACCACCACCGTCCGGGCTTTGTCCACGTCCAGGATCGGCATCCCGGCGATTGGACTGCTCGGATCGGTTCGCGCGAGCGGATTGACCACGTCATTGGC
>JASLMQ010000022.1 GCA_030746455.1 Candidatus Latescibacterota bacterium | reverse complement strand
TGGTCCGAGCGGGAGCGTTTGACCCGGGAGAAGGAGATGCTCGGGTTCTACCTGTCGGGCCATCCGCTGGAGAAGCACAGGACCGAGATGCTCTGCATGGGGATTCGGTCGGTCAAGGATGTCGCGGGCCTGCCCGACGGGGCCGAACTGAAACTGGGCGGCATGCTGACAGAAGTGAAGCCGCACACCGACAGGAACAGCCGACCGATGGCCTTCGGCACCCTCGAGGATCTGGAGGGGGCCGTCGACCTCGTGGTGTTCCCAGATGCATTCGAGAAGGTTCGAGAGGTCTTCCTGCCAGACTCCATCCTGGTGCTCAACGGGCGGTTCTCGGATCGCAACGGCCGTACGTCGGTGCAGGTGGAACAGGTGCTTCCCATCGAAGCAGCGCGGGAGGTCCTCGCGGATGCCGTCAACGTGTACCTTCCCCCGGAGGACCTCGAGTCCGGCCGAATGGAGGCGCTCAAGGAGGTCCTCAGCAGGCATACTGGGAAGTGCACGCTCTATCTGCACCTGCAGCTGGGGGAGGACCGGCGGACCGTGGTCCGGTCGAGGGTTCTGAACGTGTCGCCTTCCGAGGCCCTGGATCTGGAGGTCTCCAAGCTGACGGGCGGGCGGGCGAAGGTCTGGGTTTCCTCCGAAGCGGAGATGGCCAGACGAGGAGCGGGGAAGATGCAGGCCGCTTAGGGCGGTAAGGCATTGTAGATTGAGAATTGAGGTTTGGGAAATGACGGACGAGCGGCGGGAGTAGGAACAGGCGCTCTGAGGTGAGGCAGGCAGAGAGGAAGGAAGGTAGGGCTGGCGGAACGGACAGGGCCCGGATCGAACATCACGATCCGGGCCCGTTGTCATGGTGTCAGTGCTGAGCCTAGTAGTACTCGTGCTTCCGGGCGTGGATGTTCAGGAGAAAACCGACCAGTACCATGTTCGTCACCAGCGGGGATCCCCCGTAGCTCAGGAAGGGCAGGGGCAGGCCGGTGACCGGCATGACGCCTATGGTCATGCCGATATTCACGAACACGTGGAAGATGAGTATCGATCCTAACCCGATCGCCACCAGGCTGGAGAACCGGCTCTTCACAACCACGGCGATGTGTACGGCCCTCCAAATGATGAAGAGGAGCAGGGCGAGAACGGCCGTTGCCCCGATGAAGCCGAATTCCTCCCCAACAACGGAGAAGATGAAGTCGGTGTGCTGTTCGGGCAGGAAGGCCAGCTTGGTCTGGGTGCCCTGGAGTAGGCCCTTGCCGCTCAAGCCTCCGGATCCGATCGCCACCCTGGACTGGATCACCTGGTAGCCCGCTCCCAGCTTGTCGATGTCGGGATTCAGGAAGGTCAGGATCCGCCTCTGCTGGTAGTCGTGCAGTTTGTGGTAGAACAGATAGGGGGCACCCACCGCGACGGTCAGGTTGACCACGGCGATCAACAGAATGGCCGACAGGCGCGGTCGGGTCCAGAAGATGACGCCGACCAGAACCACGAGCATTACGCCCAGTGCCAGCGGATTGAAGGCGCAGACCAGGCTCAGAAACGGCGCCGCGATGAAGAAGAGGACCATGGGCCGCAGGCCGGCCCAGAAGAGCATCGGCAGGAGGATGGCGCCGAACACCAGCGCGGTTCCCAGGTCGGGCTGACGGTAGACCAGCAGTGCGGGCAGGCACACCAGCAGGACCGGGGGCAGGAACGTTCGAACCCGGTCGAGGTCCTGGTTGCGCTTGCTGAGGTATCTGGCCAGGGCCAGCACGGTGGCGATCTTGGCCAGCTCCGAGGGCTGGATGTGGATGGGGCCCAGGTTGAACCAGCGGCGGTCGCCGAATTCCAGGATCAGGATGAGCAGAACGATCGCGGCGCCGTAGAGGATGTGCGCGAAGGCATAGTAGAACTTAAGGGGGACCGAGAGGGTGAGGGCGAGTCCCAGCAGGCCGACCAGGGCCCACGCGATCTGCTTCTTGTAGATGGTGCCGGCCGCCGCCTGCTCCCAGTTGTAGGTGGCGCTGTAGATGGCCGTGATCCCGCAGGCCACGGTTGCACAGACGGCCACCAGCAGCCAGGGGTCGAGTTCGCGACAGGCAAAACGGTACAAGCTCATTGCGCCATTCCCTCCAGGGGAGGCGTGCTTTCGCGCACCTGAGCGGCTCCTGGGAGGGTGCCGCCCGATGCCAGCGCGTCTCCCCCGCGGCTCAGATCGGCCGCGACCCTGGGCGGGGGATCCCAATCGGGCGCGTCGGTCTGGAAGTAGGTCTGTAGCACGGTTCGCGCGATGGGGGCGGCCACCTCACCCCCCTTACCGGCGTTTTCGGCCAGCACGACCACAACGATCTCCGGCTCCTCCGCTGGTGCAAAGGCCACGAACCAGGCGTGGTCGTCTCCGTGGGAGTTCTGGGCCGTCCCGGTCTTGCCTGCCACCTCGATCCCCTCGATGTGGGCCGCGCGGCCGGTGCCGTAGGGCACCCCCACCACGTCCCTGAGTATGCTCCGGGTCTCCTCGAGGGTCTGCGTGGAGATCGCGACGGGTTCGCCGGGGGGATGCGACTTGGTCCCGTTGAGAATGAAAGGTCGGGGTAGCGACCCCACGGCGAGGGCGCTCACATAGCGGGCCACCTGGATCGGCGTAACCGTGGTTTCTCCCTGTCCAATCGAGAGGTTGAGCATGAAGCCCTCTACCCACTTTCCCCGGTACTTCTTGTAGTAGGCCCGATCGGTCACCAGGCCCTTCGCCTCGCCGTCCCCGCCGGCCGCGATGTCGATCCCCGTGGGGTGGCTGAAGCCCAGGATCTTGGCGTAACGGCTCCAATTGGCGATTCCGACGTCTCTGCCCAGGTGATAGAAGAATACGTCGCAGGAGTGGATCAGGGCATGCCGCAGGTCAAGCTCTCCGTGGCCCGCCTGGTGGTAGCAGCGGAAGACCCGGTCGCCCACCGCGAGCTCACCTTCACAGGGGGGGTACCGGATCTCGCGGGGCTTGATCACGCCCATCTCCAGGGCCGCCACCGCAGTGACCATCTTCAGGATGGACCCCGCAGGATACTCGCCCTGGATGCTTCGGTTCAGCAAGGGCTTCTCGGGGTCGGCCTGGAGGGATTGCCACTCTTTGAGATTCCGGACCGATCGCGGATGGAAGCCAGGCCTGCTCGCCATGGCCAGGATCGCCCCGTCCCTGGGGTCCATGGCCACCACGCTTCCCTTGAGGGTGTCCCTCAGTGCCTGTTCGGCCGTGAGCTGGATCCGCCAGTCGACCGTAAGGGAGATGTCTCCGCCCGGTTCGGGGGGCTCCGTCTTGTCGGGGAAGCCGCCCACCTCGCGTCCCCACGCGTTGACCTCGATGTATTCCACCCCGTCCTTGCCGCGCAGCGACGATTCGCAGAGCCGTTCCACCCCGCGCTTGCCGATCTGGTCGTCCAGGCGGTAGCCCAGGGGACCCATCTGAGGGTACAGGTCCGGGTCGATCAGCCCCACGTAGCCCAGCACGTGAGGGGCAAGCGGGAAGGGACCGTTGAATGCTGGATAGCCTCTCCGGGCCTCGACCTGTATCTCGACGCCCGGGAGATCGTACCGGCTTTCCTCGATGATGGAGACGGTCCTGAATCCCACGTCGCGCTTCAGCTTGACCGGTTCGTAGAAGTGCCTCTTGCGACTGAGCAGCTTCTGCCGGATCACATCTTCCTGCAGCCCCACGATCTTGCTCAGCCGTGAGATGACGCGCGTTCGGGTGGCCTGGTCCGTGTTTCGCAGCAGCCGGGGGGGGATGACGGATACGGAGTAGGACGGTCGGTTCTCCACCAGGATGACGCCGTTCCGGTCGCGAATGAGACCTCGGCTCGCCTCGATGGACACCGGCTGCATGGTGTTCTTCTCGGACTGAATCCTGTACTGCTCCCAATTCGCGATCTGGAGCAGGTATAGCCTGAACACCAGGATCCCGAAAAGAACAGCGATCACGCTCAGGAAGCACCGGGCTCGGCGCTCGCGAGCGCCGTTATCCATGAAGTCTTCGTGCATCCAGGTGGATCCCTTTATCGATACGGATCGACATCAACAGGGAAACTCCGAGCCCAACACACGACGTGTAGATGGCAGCGCCAAGGCCGTACCGAAGCAGGAGCCCGGGAATGGCCAGGGGGCTCGCGATGGAGTGCATCGTGAAGTAGACCAGATCGTGCAGCAGGCTCGCCAGGAACAAGAGCAGCGCCTGAACCCTGAAGTCCTCCGCCACGATTCCGGGGCGGCTGTGGGCCACCGCGAACCCGATCACGCTGTTCGCCAGCGAGTTCAGACCCATCGACTCCGGGTCATAGACATCCAGCAGGAATCCCGAGGCGAACCCGAACGCGGTCGCCTCGATCTGTCCGCGGGTGATCCCGATGAAGACGACGATGAGG
>JASLMQ010000021.1 GCA_030746455.1 Candidatus Latescibacterota bacterium | reverse complement strand
CAGGATCTATCTCATACCATCTCGTGTGTCGGACTGCGGTTCCAGTTTTGGATCGGTTCTGAAGGGTGCGTAGTGGCCTTCAAAATCGGCAAAGCTGTTCATCTCATCCGTCATATAGACGTGCTTTGTAAGATCTAACGCATTGGCAGCGCCATAGTGGTTGCCATCTTTGTCAATGGCGATGAGGTGGATGCCTCGGTGGCGATCGCCGACCAGTACGTCGAGATCCTGCATGGCCTTCAACACCGCCCTGGTCAGCGCCTGCGAGTCGGTGGACGTGAGGTTCCTCTGGCCGCAGCTGAAAGACCCGGGCGACGAGATGGTCCTCGAAACGGCAATCAACGGCCGGCCGCCGAAGCCAGTCAAGGGTGAGTTCGATGAACACGAACCAGATGCTCCAGCACATGATCGGCGACTCGCCGTGGGTCGACCCGGAGAACACCGTCGATACCATCAAGGCCGGCGATGGCGAAAAGGAGATCCATACCGTCGCCGTCTGCTGGTATCCCAGCCTGGAGACCCTGCGCGCGGCCATCGAGCTGGGCTGTGATCTGCTCGTCACTCACGAGCCCACGTGGTGGGACCACCACGACCGGCCCGGGGGGTGGCGGGAGCGCGGACCCGGTCTCGAGAAGACGAAGCTGCTGCAGGACTCGGGCATGGTCGTCGCGCGTCTCCACGATACGTGGGACAACTGGCCCGTCCATGGCATCCGCGACTCGCTGGCCAAGGGGCTCGGCTTCACGCGCTTCGTCGGCGAGGACGAGACGCGCTGGCACGCCACCTATGAGGTCGAGCCGCAGAGCCTGCGCGACTTCGCCCGAACCGTTGCACAGAAGGTCGCCCCTCTCGGGGAGGACGCCGTGCAGGTCGTCGGCGACCCGGAGATGATCGTCCAGCATCCCTCGATCGGCGTGGGATGCGGCGGGCCCGGCGAGGACATGATCGACATCGGCAGCGACGTGCTGATCATGTGCTTCGACGGCGCGTCCTACTGGAGCCAGCGGGAACGCTTCGCCGAGCAGGTGTCGGTGTCATCACCCTCGAGCACGGAACGACGGAGATGTGGGGAATGGAGTCACTGGCCCGCTACATCGAGGACACCTGGCCCGATCTCGACGTGCACTACCTTGACCGACACTGGAAGGCCTGGCACGTCACGGCCGACGGGTAGGGGTGGTGAACTACGACGAGTTCGTGATCCAGTGACAGACGGGCCTGCTGGCCTGGATGGTGGGTGTACGTCCCCACCTCGACCTTGCTATCCATCGGTCTAGAGTCCGGTTCCAGTCCGGGGTTCTCCTTCGCCGACCTCAAGCGACAAGGGCGCTCAACAGGCCAGCGCGGCAGCTAACCGCTCAACCGCATCCCGAATAGTGGGCGGATCCACTTCAGCCGACGCAGGATTCCCTCGTAGAGCAGCCAGGAGCCGGCGAAGGTCATGACCCACAGTACCACGACCTTGCCGGCGGCGGAAACCGCGAGCGGCAACAGGAAGTAGGCAAGCCCCATCTGGATCGGCAGGTGGACGATGTAGACAGGATAGACCGCCTGGCTCAGGTAGCGCAGCGTCGCGGACGGTTGGTTCAGATGCCTCGACCCAAAACCGAGAATCGCCAGCATCCAGCCCGCTGACTCGACCGCCGTCAGAGGGTTGGGCACGCCCTGGAGCTCGTAGTGGATCAGTCGCACCAGGTACAGGCCGAAGGCAACGGCGAGGGCGCCGAAGCGGACCCGCTCGACGGACGTCCAGAACGCATCCCGCATCGAAACGAGCACGAAGCCGATGAGGAAACAGATCATCCCGTAGAAGAAGCCGTGGGGTGTCGGGTAGGCGGAGAAATACTCGGGATCCATGACCCACGCCTCAACGGCGAGTGGCAGCGCGATGATGACCAAGCCGCCGGGGAGGGCAATGATGGCCTTCAGCCCCCGCAACAGTGCATGGTCGGGTCGTGCCTTCAGATAAGCCAGTAGGGGCAGCAACAGGAGCACATAGAGGAAGATGTTCCCGAGGAACCAAAGGTGGCCGGGATTTGGGATGTATCCGGGGTTCTCACCGTTGTACATCGCCATCGTGTAGATCGTGATGGGGCAGACGAGCAACGAGCCCGAGATGAAGGGGAGGAGAATCCGTCCGCTGCGCTCCTTGAGCAGCTGCTTCCCGGTGCGTCGCTCCATCGCGAAGTAGACCCCCATCCCGGAGACCAGAAAGAGAATGGGAATCCGCCAGATGTTCATCATTGCCATGATGATCCAGAGTCCCTCCAGGGACTCCTCGTTCTGGATGAAGTAGATTTTTGTCGCCCATGGCTGGAAGCAGATGGCGGCGTGGTAGATGATTAGTAGACCCAGGGCGAGAGTCCTCAGCCAGTCAATGTCGTGTCGGCGCATGGCCTCTTCCTGCCTTGAGAGATACAGCA
>JASLMQ010000020.1 GCA_030746455.1 Candidatus Latescibacterota bacterium | reverse complement strand
AGAAACCGCGGCTTGCCCCGGATCCGGTCCGACAGGGCCAGAATGTGCCGGATCTCCCGGTCCTCGAGCTTCCTCGTCCGCGTGCGCTGACTGTCCATGATCCGCGTGACCTGTTCCTCGCTGTACCCGAAAACCTTGGCCGTTTCCCGGAAGGCCGCCCGCCAGCGAAAATGGTTGGTCGTGCAGGTGATGGCCACCCGGTCTTCGCCCCATTTGTCCATCACGTAATCGATGACCCGATCGCGCTCGTCCCACCCGAAATCGAGATCGGCATCGGGCGGTGAAGCGCGATCCTCATTCAGAAACCGCTGGAAGTAGAGGTCGTAGCGGATGGGGTCCAGGTCGCTCACCCCGATGTTGTAGAACGTGATGGAATTCGCGGCACTCCCCCTCAGAATGGAACAGTCTTTGGGCCTTCGGCACAAGCCCTTGAACGTCTCGTTAGCCCAGTCCCGAACGTCCTTTACAATAAGGAAGTAGGACGGATACCCCAGCTTCGAGATCACCTCCAGCTCCATCTCCTGGATCTCTCGAGCCTGTTCGTACGCTTCCGTCCCGCCATAGCAGGTTTCTAGCCCCTCCAGCGCAAGCTTCCGCAGATAGGTATCGGGGGTATGGCCGTCCGGCACGGTCACCTTCGGCATGATCCACTCGTTGAGCTTCAGCGACACATCGCACCGGTCCGCCAGCCTCTGGGTGTTGCGGATCGCCTCTTTGTGGTAGCAGAACGACTTCTCGATCTCCTCGGCCGACTTGAAATAGGCCCGTTCCGATGCGAATTCACCGGGTTTCAGACGGGAAAGCGTGGAGGCGAGGCCGATGGCCACGAGGATCTTGTGGATGTCCCAATCTCGCCGGTGGAGGAAGAACGAATCGTTGGACACGATCAGCGGGATCTTCAGGGCCTTGGCCGTCTTTTCCAGGCGCTTGCACCTTTGCCGTGTACGCTCCGAATTGTTGATCAGCTCCCCGTAGAGATGCCCCCGATTGGGCGTAGAGGCCAGCAGCTCGAGGTGGTGAGGGAAGCTCGTGGTGAAAAACAGGTTCGGCCACGGCTTCGCGAACACCTTTGTATAGGAGAAGCCGGCGTCAAGGTGACGCTGCGTGATGATCTCGCACAGGTCTCCATATCCTTCGGCGTTTCTGGCCAGCAGGACGACGTGCGCCTCCGGATCTTGAGGATCGGTGAGCTCGACCCCCAGGATGGGCTTGATCCCCGCCTTCCGGCATTCCAGGTAGAAGGGAATCAGGCCGCTCATCCGGTCTGTATCCGTAAGGGCAAGCGCCTTGAATCCGAACGCAACAGATTGTTTTACAAGGTCTTTAATGCTGCAGACCCCGGCATGAAAGGAAAAAACAGAGTGACAATGAAGGGGCACGAAGCCCATTCCGGATCACCTCCTCGCGTCCGTACCGGCCCTGGATATACTGCTCAAATGTATACCTGTTTTCTCCCCTTGTCAAGGGCACATTTTTCCTTTTACATTGGAGATTTCGCATTCTGCATTTCCCCGCCCTCCACCTCTCACCCGACTCCTACCCTCGTAACCGCGGCGCTTCCACCCAGGCCCCGCGGACATTTTCCAATTCCTCAATTCTCATCTGCTTCTCTGCCCCGTTTTGCTCCCCTGGGGCGAGGGTTTTCTCCTCCCCATCTGTTGACTGTTGCCCGGGCCTCGCCTATATTCAAAAGAACGAAGGGAGTGATGCCGCTATGGAAGGTTTGAGCATCCTGGTTGTTCTGCTCATCGTGGGAGTCGCCGTCATCGTCTACGGACTGATCCGGTGGCGAGACACCGACGAGACACCCCCGGAATCCGAAGCCGCGAAGCCCACGATCCTCGTTGTGGACGACGACGGCGAGATCAGACGTCTCCTGCTGGACGCATTCGGCAGGGACTACACCATCGTCGAGGCGGCCAACGGGTTGTTCGGCCTGTCCGAAATCGCCTCCGGGGAGCAGAAAATCGACCTCATCGTCACCGACCTCAAAATGCCCGAGGTCGACGGCGTCGAGTTCATCCGGAACCTGCCGGAAGACGTCCCCTACATCGTGATCTCCGCCTACCTGCAGACGTCCGAGTTCCACGGATCGCTGAAAGGCCTGGAGCCCGTCGCCGTCCTCGCAAAGCCCTTCAAGATATCCGCCCTGCGTGCGATCCAAAAGGGCCTGGCGCAGTCGCCCCCCCGGCAGACGGCAAGCGAAACCGCCTGATCCGCCCGGCCCCGTAGACATCTCGTGAGCACCTCCGGTATGATCTCTCACCTGCAGGCACGTCGATTCTGGGTCCTTCTCGGCCTGGGCATGCTCTGCTGCGCCGGATTCGCAGCCTTCGACGGACCTGTGCGCCCAGAGACCTCCGAGATCTCCGCTGACCAGTCAGTCGCGGGAGTCCCACCCGTGCTCCTGTCGCCCTGCACCCCGTCCTCGGGGGCCTTCCTGTCTTCGACCGGTCCCACAGGCTATCTCCCACGTCGTGACGGCGCGGGCCATGCCCCCAGCCAAGGGAATCCCGCGCACACCGTTGTATTCCGCCGCCGCGCATTCGCCGTGGCCCGACGCCCGTGCAGTCCGCATACAGCACCGATGCCGTCGTTCGTTCAGGCGATCCACACCGCAGCCTGGACGTCTCCCTGTCCCGACGGTCTCGCATCTCCGTAAACGGAGGCCACCGATGGATCTTTCATCCGAACAGCTACAGGTGCTCGGCATCTTCAAAGAGCACAACATCGATAAAGGCCAGTTCCTCCCGCTCTCTGTCCTGGAACGCGAGCGAGAGGGTCTTTCACGCCGTACACAGAAAAACTGGGACGAGCTGATCAAGGACCTGGTCAAGCTGGGTCTGGTCATCTACGATCCCCTGGGCTACGGGCTTTCCGAAAAGGCCTACGCCCTGCTCAACCGCACCGACGACTAGTCTTCTGGATCAGGCCGTTCGGTGCCCTCGTATCCCTCCGAATCCCTTCGCATCTGGACATGAGTCTCTCAAGCGTTAGGCGGTGATCGCCGTGTTCGAACTCGTCGTTTCCATTGGCGTCGTGATCGTCGTCTCGGCCACGTGCTCCCTCTTCGAGGCCGTGCTCTATTCGGTACCCGCCGCCCACGTTGAGTCCCTCCGCCAGGCCAAGCGTCGGTCGGGTCGCCTGCTCCACGAGCTGCGCCTCCGCAACGTCGATCGCCCCATCGCCGCGATCCTGTCGCTGAACACCATCGCGAACACGGGCGGGGCCTTCATCGCCGGTGCCGCCTTCATCAAGGTCTACGGCGATGAATGGAGTGCCTATTTCACCGCCTTCATCACCCTGGCGGTCCTCCTCTTCTCCGAGATCATCCCCAAGACGATCGGCGTAGTGCACAGCCGTCCGCTCTCTGCCGTCGTCGCCTACCCGCTCCGGTTCCTGGTCTGGGCCTTGGCACCCCTGGTCGAGCTTGCCCGACTCGTCACCCGCCTCATCGCGCGGGGAACCGCGGACCAGGAGATATCCGAAGAGGAGATCGCGACCATGGCCCGCCTCGGCCAGAGAGCTGGCTCCCTCCAGCCCGATGAGGCGCGTACCGTGCAGAACATCCTGTCCCTCAAACACAAGACGGTCCGTGAGGTTATGACCCCGCGGACCGTCGTGCTCGCCCTGAGCATCCATCTCACCGTCGAGCAGGCGCAAGAAGAGTCGGCCGGCTGGCCGTACAGCCGAGCGCCTGTCTACGACGAGGACTTCGAGGACGTGGTGGGATTCGTGCTCCGGCGGGACGTCTTGAGCGCGATCGCTCAGGACCAGGGTGACACCAAGCTGTCCGAGCTGATCCAGCCCATCCACTTCGTTGCCGAGAGCTTCCCGCTCGATGGCGTGCTCAGGATGTTCCTCGAGCGGCAGCAGCACCTCTTCGCCGTCATCGATGAGTACGGCGGCCTGGCCGGCGTCATCACGCTCGAGGACGTGCTCGAGGAGATTCTCGGCGCCGAGATCGTCGACGAATCCGATCTTGTCACAGACACGAGAGAGGCGGCACGCGCGCGCCGCAGCCAGGTGTTCAAGGATCAGCAGGGATCCGAGGAATCATAGTACTTTGGAAGGTATGGGGAATATGGCAAGGTGGCAGGACCAGGCTTCAGAGGTCGGGTGCGCCAGAGGGCTCCGAGATAGCGCCGGAGATCCTATCCGACTGGCCGGAGAGCCATAGCCGGCGGGGGTCTCGGTGAACCGAAGCCAGGCCGGGAAGACGAAGGGACCGCGGCAGGGGAACAGCGAGGGCTGAGGGTCGAGCGATCACATAGCCGGTGGTGGGTGGAGGGAGCCCCGCTCTGCGGGGCTTGGTTGTTCTGTAGCGAGGGGGTTTCCATGCCCACCGAAGCTGCCTCACAGCGAAGGTGGGAGCCCCTCGCTACGGTGTTAGCGGGGCGTGGTGGGGTGGCAGCCCCGCTCTGCGGGGCTTGGTTCTCGCATTGCCGAGAGGTATGTCTCGGCAATGCGCTGGAGCTGAGGGGGTTCCATGCCCACCGACCTGTCCACCGAAGCTACAGCGAAGGTGGGAGCCCCTCGCTCGATGTGCATCGCTACGGTCCGTCACAGCACGAACATCAGCAGCCGCAGCACCTCGAAGTAGTCGTCCGTCTCGAACCGGAGGACAAACGGCTCCTTCAGGCTGGCCCCTGGGTAGAATGACATGCGCCGGGCCGTCATATGCTCCTTGTAGCGAACCTCCACCTCGAAGTGGTCGGGCAGCTCGATCGCGCACGCAGACGGGTCTCCCTCAATCGCCGCCTCCGCGCCTTCGCGGATCCGCTCCACCGCAAGCTCCGGGTGGATGGTGATCGCCAACTCACCGACCCCCTCCTTTACCGCCACCGTGCCGATGTTCGGGTTGAGCGATGCCACATCGTCGCACAGACCCTGGTCCCCGGAAAGGAAGACCAGGGGCACGGACACCGTGGCCGCCGCGTAGGTGTGCATCAGCATCTCCGATGCATACCGGTCGTTGATCCGGATGTGCGATGCGCTGCCGCTCACCGTGTGGGCCAGCGGGTTGGCATCCGAGCCCGCGCGCGAGTGGAACCCGACCATCATCAGGGCGTCGAAAGACCCGTCGAGTCCCTCCACCATCATGAACGGGTGACCGCGCCGCCCTCGAATGAGCTTCACCTCTTTGGGCAGCTTGGCGGGCAGAAGGTTCCGCCCCGCGCCGTGCGAGTCCTTAACCCAGACCTCGTCGGCCCCCGCGTTCAACGTCCCCTCGCACGCGGCCGCCACCTCTGCCGTCATCTGTTCGCGGTACGTACCGTAGTCCGCTCCGCTGCCACCCGTGTCCTCCCAGCTCACCGTCCCCGTCACGCCTTCGATGTCCGCGCTGATGTAGACCTTCATCCCGGTCTCCCTTCTCCAGTCTGAGTCGACAGGTCAGATCCTCTCTATCCCGCTTGATGCGTCGTCCGCACTTCCTTCATCCCTGGTGATCGCGTCCTCCCAGGGTCGGACGCTTGCCACTGCTCTCGAGCTATCAGCCTTCAGCCAGGCGGGCGTTGTCCTGCCATACCGGGAGTCCTCTTGCGCCAGATCCATTGATCTGGTTCAGCTGACAGCCATACGCTGAATGCTGATAGCTACTCTCTTAGCGTCTTTCGTAGTTGCCGTGCCCCGAGATCACGCAGACTCCACTGTCAGTCTGCGCATCAGGTCCCCGAGAGTAGCCCCGTACTTCGCCTCATCGGTCTCCCACCCTTCGAAATCCCAGATCTCGCGCCCTTCCCCGAGTTCAACAGCCCAGGCGTCCCCGCAATCCGCCACCGTACCATCCACCCGGATCGGCAGCAGCATCGCCTCACCCCGGCGCCGTTCCTCCCGAAGCGCCGCCTGGGCCTCCTTGGCTGGCCATCCCTCCTCGAGGGCGTGCGCCGAAAGAACCAGTACCAGCCTGTCCCGAATCCGGGTCAATGGGTCCACCACGGGACGGACTTCCTCCTCGTTCGCTTCCGCTCTACAGACCAGCCAGGATCGAACGCCCCGGCCCTGAAGGTCGGCGTGCAGCCGTTCAGCGAACGTGCCGTCTTCGCCGCTGTGGCAGATGAAGCACGAGCAGGCCGCCCCCGTCTCACCCACGATCTCCGGAACGCGTGCAACCACGCTATCGGGCAGGCCGACGCCTCGCAGGAAGGGCTTCGGGATCTTGCCCCCTGACATTGTGACCGTGTCCATACCCAGGGTCGAGGGTCCTCGATGCACGGCCGCCTCGAGCCCTCGCACCTGCGAGAGGTCGTTGTCCTCCAGGACGGTCCCGCCGAACTCGGCCCCGTCGAACGTCGCGCCACTCAGGATGGCGCCTGTGAGATTCGCACCGGTCAGGTTGGCCCCAGTAAGGTCCGCCCCTTGCATGTCGGCGCCCTTGAGATCCGCGGCTCGGCAGTCTGCGTTCGGGAGGCGGGCGTCCCTCAAGTCGGCTCGTCCCAGCCCGGCCATCCTGAGATCCACATGCTCGAGGTCCGCCCCACTGAGATCGGCCCTGTACAGACTCACGTACCGCAACCGGGCCTCCGACAGCTGCGCCCCCGCAAGGTTGGACTCCCGCAGGTTGGACCAGCTGAGGTTGGCGCCCGTGAAATCGGGAACGGTATCGGGGTTGGCCTCCCGCCACCGGTTCCACCCCTCCACGGCCTCTCTCAGAATCACGAGATGGTCTTCATTCGCCATGGCCGTCTATCCTATCTCTCTCGTCTTGTGCACCGAAGCGAGTTCCCCCTTACCCTTCCCGTTCTTCGTGGTTCGTGATTCGGGACTCGTGGCTCGTAGCCTCCGTCCTCTTGGTCTGGTGTACAATCCCCTTCGTGCCCGGATTCTTCTTGGCCTTAGCTTC
>JASLMQ010000019.1 GCA_030746455.1 Candidatus Latescibacterota bacterium | reverse complement strand
TCGTCTCGTCGTGGAAGGCCTCCTGATACTGATAGTAGTTCAGCGCGGTCATCACCACCAGAGGGATGATGGCGACCATTGACACCGACAGAACGGATATGGCCAGCAGACGGCTGTAGTATCTCTTCGATACCAGGGAGTCCGACTGCTCGACCGAATCGCCGCCTGGCCTGGGCTCGGATTCCATACGCTCAGGATCGCTCGAAGGGCGCGTTCCCTACTGTGGATCGCTGTCCGCTGCCTTGGCCCTGTTGTAGGCCTGCTTCATAGTATCCGTCAGCACGTCGATGTTGACCGGCTTCTCGAGGTAGGCGAATGCGCCCAGGTCCTTGGCCTGCCTCTCTTCCTGTTCGGACCCGTAGCCGGTGAGAATGATCACCTCGGTGGCCGGCTTCTCTCGCTTCACCCGGCGCAGGACCTCCAGGCCGTCGATGCCCGGCATCTTGAGGTCCAACACCATCACATCGGGCGCGTCTGTCTCCATAATCGAAAGGGCCTCTTCCCCATCGTAGGCGATGGCCGACCCGAGATTCCGCGTCTCGAGGCGCTCCGATAGGGTCAAGACGAACTCCTTCTCATCGTCCACAAGAAGGATCTTGGGCTTGGCCTCTTCAACCATTTTCTCGTACCTGCTGGAGGGATGGAAATGCGGGCCCAGCTTGGTCTCCATTCCCTCCACGCCGGGGACGTCCATCACCACCTCGCGAAGCTCGTCCTTCAGGTGCTCGAGCCGCAGGACGTACCGGTTGAGGGTCACGGTGACCATGCCGCTGTCGGTCGAGGCGTCGAGATCGACGTCGTGTCCCTTCTGCACGAGCGCCAGCTGTACTTGGGCCGTGAGAAGGAAATCCTCAATGGCCTTCTGCGAAGCCGGGGTCGTCTTCACAGGTGGCTTTCCTGCGTGATCGGATATCATGTCCACTGCCTCGTCCACCGACGTGGAATCCATTGGCAGCAGAATGTCGTACAACCGTTTGTCCCAGGGGCTCAGCCCGGAAAGATAGAGGGTCCAGCGCTTCCGATCCTCGTCCTCCCTCGCAACCAGCCTCTCCGCTTCCTCGGCGTCCATCGCCTCGGCTCGAGCGGCCAGATCGGCCCTGTGATCCAGATTGGCCACCAGACAGACGCGCAGCACGTGGGGCAGGTCCCTGGGGAGCAGATGGCTTGCGAACCCCTGATAGATCAGATCGTCCGGTTGAACCAGCTCCGCCAGCGTCGCGCGGATGTAGGCCAGGTTGCGCTCTCTCTCGTGCGTAATCCGGTTGAACACGGACACCGCACCGTGCATGGCCCCGTCGAGCCTGTCCTCGGCGACCTGGAATCGCTCGGCCGTCTCTGCGAGCAGCCACAGATAGCCGTCCTCGAGAGCCGACTCTCTCGGCTGTGCAGCCTGGGAGGGTGGTTGCGCGGCAAGGATTCGGTGAACGATCGATCCGTCGGCTGCGGGTGTCTCCTCCGCGGGGATCGCACCGGGCGGCAGGTCGAGCTCCACTTCCGGGTCGGTGCGCAACTCCCAGACGTGGCCGTTGGCTCTCTCGGCCAGCTCCCCGGGCTCACCGTCGAAGAGCAGCCGGCCGCGTGCGAGGACCAGGACCCGCTCGCACGCGACTGCCACGTCTTCGACGACATGGGTGGAGAAGAGAACGATGCGGTCGCGAGCCAGTCGCCCGAGCAGATTTCGAAAGCGGATTCTCTCTCGGGGATCGAGCCCGACGGTCGGCTCGTCGACGATGATCACGGCAGGAAGGCGAAGCAGTGTCCGGGCGACCGCGACCCGCTGTCTCATGCCGCCGGAGAGCGCCTTGATCGGCTCGTCGGCCTTCTCGAGGAGACCGACCTCCTCGAGCAGCCGCTCGACGCGCTCCTTGCGGACCCTTTTGGGAAGGTCGTAGAGCGCCGCGAAGTACGACAGGTACTCTCGCGCGGTCAACCCGCCGGGCATGCCGGCA
>JASLMQ010000018.1 GCA_030746455.1 Candidatus Latescibacterota bacterium | reverse complement strand
GACGGTCTTCCGCCGCGCCGGATGGATCCAGTGCCACCCCGAGTCCCACCACCACCGATAGACAAACCCAAACCCATCGCTTACGGACCATCCACACCTCCCGCGTGTATCACTTTGTCCATACCTTGTGAAGATAGACCTCACAGAACGTGAGACCACCTTCTCGATCCCACACGCAGCGGGCGAACCCCTCCATCAACGCATAGACGCCCTAAGTATATCAGATATTGAGGCTTCCCACAATTGGGTTGTCAGCCACGCTTCCTTGGACGCCTGTCCCCCCAGAAAGGTCCGCGCCCGAAGCACTATATGGGGCAATCCGTGTGCCACCACCCTATTCGACCTCTGTGATACCCTCGTACGCCGCAGCGGCCGCGGCGAGGTCCTGGACCCCCAAGCCCGTGAAGTAGGCGATCGCCCCGGTCCCCCGGAGGTGTCCGGCCCGGCCCATCGCTGCATCGCCGATGGTGAGAACCCGATCGTGGTCCCCTGTGGCCAGCCGGATCTCGTGCAGCCGCCCGAGCGATTCGGCCCGCCGGAAATCTCCCGACCGCTTCGCCTGCTCGGGATGATCGACGACCACGTGCCTGCTGCACAACAGGTCGAGGTCGAGTTGGGCCGTCCTCGTGTCCCCACCGATTACGGACAGGTGGGTGTCTTCGGACACATCCCCCGCCATCAGGATCGGCTCCGGCGTAGGCACCGCCGCGAGCACGACGTCAGCACCCGTCACGCACGCCTGGACGGAATCGGTCATCCGCAACTCGGCTGACACACCCGGTCCAACAGAAGCCTCAAAGGCTTCCCGATTGGCCGGGTGTCGGCTCGTGGCCCGCACCTCCTTCGGGCGAAGCACCAGGTCGGCGCACAGCGCCAGGGCGCGGGCAATCCGCCCGGTTCCCAGGATGGCCACCGTGCTCACGGGATCCCTGGCCAGGTAGCGGGCCCCGAGGGCCCCCGCTGCCCCCGTTCGCATATCCGTAATATGGCCGGCATCCAGAACGGCCCGCTGCCCCATCCTCAGGTCCTCCAGTTCGATTACGGCCGTGCGATGCCCAAGCCTCCCTGTGGCCACGTCCGAGCGTTCCTCGATCACCTTTCTCGAACGGTACCGCCCGGGCCACTCTGCTGGCAGCTCCAGCCGGAAATCGTCCAGCCCCCCTTCTCTCCTCATTTCTTCTCGTCGCTCCGGATTCCACATCTCACCCGACCCGTACAGGCGGAACGCCTCGTCGCAGCTCGCGACAAAGTCCTCGGCGCTCAGGGTCTGCTGTATGTCAGCATCCGAAATCCGAAGCACTCGGCCCACTATCCCCTCCAGCCAGAACTGTGTGTGC
>JASLMQ010000017.1 GCA_030746455.1 Candidatus Latescibacterota bacterium | reverse complement strand
AGAAGATCTTCTTCTCGCTCATCGCGACTTCGGCCGACGGCTCGGAGGGGGTGGCGTGTCTTCGGATCGGGGACAACGCCGCGGCACTGCGGGTGCCCGAGCCCGCTCTGGCCGTCACTGGCACGTGGGAGGAGATCAGTGGAGACCTGGTGGTCCTGGCCGCCGACCACCTCTTTGGCCTGAATCTGCGCCACGCGGGCCTGGGGGGAACCTTGGTCCAGGCCGATGCCGCCGCTGATATTGACTGGGACATCGCGACGGGTACGCTGACGGTGGCCGCGGATACCGACCTCTCGCTCCAGCTTGCCCTGGAAGATGCAGCCGGATTGAGCGTCGACGGCAAAGCGGTGGACGCCGCGATAGCGGAGAACGGGTTGGTTCAGATTTCGGTGGGTGCAGGGCGACATGAGATCACGGGCGCAACGCCCTCGCGGGCGAGGATGGATGCCCTCTGCGCCGAGCTCGACGCTCACCTGGGCGAGGGCATGGATGCGCGCCAGAGCGCGAGCGCCGGCCAGGATACGGTACTTCCCGCGGTGGACGGGATCGCCCCCGATTTCGCGGGACAGGTTGGCGGCAGCGTCGCGGATCTCACGGTGTTCGAGCTGGGCGGGCAGAGGAGGATCTGTGCCGCCCAGGGGGAGACCGTTCACGTGCTCGGGCCCGACGGGAAGTCGCTCCGCACGCTCCAGGCCGATGACGCCATCCGAACGCTGCGATGGTGGGACGAGCACGGGCTGTTGCTCGTGGGATGCGTCGACGATCAGACGATCGCCTTCGATCCGGAGTCGGGAGAGGGGCGGTGGGTGTTCGCGTCGCAGGAGGACCCCGCAGTCTTCCGCGCCGCACAGCCCTACTGGTTCAAGACCGCGCCCGGGCACGCGGGCGTTCACGGGGTCCACACGGGGACCTTCCTGGATGGGAAGAGCCAGGCCTTCCTCGGGGGCGCGTGCACCCTCGAGATCGTGGATGAGAACGGCCAGCTCGTGGAGCGAATGCCCGTGTTCTGGGGGCCTGGGTCGAAGTTCGCGCTGATCGATGGGCCGGAGGGAAGCACCAATCTGCTGATCGCGCGACAGCCGACGGATTCCCACGCCCTGGCGGTGATCAACAACCAGGCGCCGGAACCGAGGACGCGCAGCTTCCGTGACGTGCCGTCCGGGTTCACCAACATCGGGGGCTGGGCGTGCATGACGCGGAAGCACATCTTCTACGAGGATGTGAACGGCGACGGCAAGAAGGAAGTGGTAAGCGAGATCAACGGGACGTGGAACCGCATCACCATATGGGCGGAGGACGGGACGCCGCTGCACAACGTCCATCTGGGACCGGGGCAACGGATTCCAACGAAGAACGTTCGCGATCTGGACCTTGCGGACCTCAAAGAGGATGGCACCATGCAGATCCTGGCCGCCCTGTCGAGCGGCCTGATCCTCGCGCTCGACTGCCGCTGCGACCGGCTCTGGTCGTTCGGCCTCCCGAGCCCACCGACCGTTCTGGCATGTGTGGGTGCTGGGGAAGGCTCGAGGATCGTGAGCGGCTGCGAGGACGGAACGCTCGTGGTGATGGATCGCGAGGGCACCGTGGTGCGCACGGGACAGGTGAAGGGGGCGCCGACGTGCATCCAGGCGATCGGTCGCGAAGTGATGATCTCAACGGACGCTGGAGAGGTCTCCGGGTGGCCGATAGGGGAGTGAAGCCCTGCAGGACCACAGAGGGTACCACGATCAGAACAAGGCATGCGGGCCCGCCATCGGACGGAGGGACACGATGAACCTGGAGCAGCAAACGAAGGGGCTGCAGATCGATGCGCTGAAGGACATGCACCTGGAGACGACGCTTGTCGCGGATGGAAACCCAACAGGCACCATCGTCATCGGTGACGATCCCGCGCATGGAGAGATCGCGAAGAAGATCGTGGAACGCGTGGCGAAGGCCACGGGCACCCAGCTTCCTGTGACCGTGGCCGAAGAGGGGGAGGCCAGGGATCTCCTCGATCAGAACGTCGTCGTGCTGGGGAACATGGCAAACAACCCCCTGTACCGATGGTTCTACCACCAGTGGTGGGCGATCGAGGACCTCTGCTATCCCGGTGAAGGCGGCTACACGGTTCGGACGCTGCACAACCCGCTGGGCAACGGCAAGAATGCCGTCCTGCTCGGGGCAAGTGACAGTGACGGGCTCTCGCGGGCTGCCTCCCGGTTCGGTGACATCGTGAAGGAAGGGGATCGCCTCAGCTTCGGCTGGCTGATGGAGGTGGTGCTGGGTCCGGCGTTTGCCGATCTCGAGGCACCCGCCGAGGGCTGGCTGGAGGAGCGCCGGGAGGACTACATCGCGCGGGCGACCCAACCCCACGCGTCGAAGGCCGGGGAAGGCCATCGGTTGATCAGCGAAGCGGGTCAGCTGGGGCTGAGATACCATCGCACGGGTTACCGGGCGTATGCCGAGGCCTTCCGGGCGGCCGTGGAGGCGCACCTGAAGATGGGCGAGTTCGGCGTGATGGCGCACTTCTGTGTGTGGTGGGTGGCGGTCGTCTGGGATCTGATCGAGGAGAGCCCGTTCTTCTCCGACGAAGACCGACTGCTGATCACCCGATACCTGCTCTGGATCATGGACTCGACCGAGGGCGCGTACAACACCTTCTTCAGGCAGGGCGTGGGACATCGGATGGTGCGGCAGAACCACCAGACGCTGGTGGGTCTGTCCTCGTGGTTCGGAGGACGGTACTTCGCCACCCACTACGACTTTCCCGAGGCGGCGGAGTGGCAGGAGGCGTCGGCCGATCTGTTCAAGGGCCAGGCCGAGTCGTTCAAGCCGATCGAAGACGCGAACGCCTACCAGTGGACCACGCTGGACCACCAGCTGACCTACACGCTTGCCAGCGGGGACATGACCTACGTGGAGAACGGGAACTGCCGGCGGTCGATCGATCAGGCTATCTTCTACCTCAACAACCGGGGCGCGATGCCCGCATTCGGAGATTCGGGGGCGGCTCAGGGCGGGCCACCGGGGAGCTTCCTGGTCAAGGCGGGCCATGTGCTGCGGGACGGACGGGCGGAGTTCCTGCTGCGTCAGCACTCCGACCGGGCTTCGCTTGTTCGGGGCTTCGAGAAGGCCTTTTGCGACGGGCTGGAGCCCGAGGCCCCGGAAGGGATGTCGGGTGTCCAGGTCCTGGAGGTTGCGAAGGGCTTCTACGACTTCGCCAAGGACCCCAAGTCGCGGCCTTCGGAGGTTAAACCCCTGAACCTGCCGTGCGAGGAGGCATTCGACACGGTTTCCTTCCGGGACGGGTTCGATCGGGACGATCAGTATCTGATGCTGCACGGGATCAACTTCGGAAACCACGGCCACGACGACGGGAACACGATCATCGAGTTCTCTGCGAACGATCGGGTCTTCCTGCAGGATGTCTCCTACACGGAAGGCCCCACGCTGAGGCACCACAACGGGGTCACGGCCGTACGGGACGGAGACACGTGGGAGGTTCCGGCGCTCTGCCGGCTGGAGGGGACGGCGAACCTTGGCCGCGTGGGCATCAGCCGAACGACGATGGAGGGCGAGTGGGGTGCCCGCTGGACCCGGAACATCGTGTGGCTGGTGGGACGGCTGTTCGTGGTGATCGACGAGGTGGAGGCGACCCGGGCCGGTGCGTTCGCGATCCAGTGCAACTGGCGGTCGCTTGGGACACCCAAGCTGGAAGGGGGACGGCTCGAGGCGGTCCAGCGAGATCCGGACAGCGGGCGTGAGGATCGGTTCGTCCTGGAGAACGCGGGTGACGATCGGATCTCGCTCGAGCGGGACTGGATCAGCTTCGGGCACTGGTGGAAGAACTATTCCTATTCGGACGACTATGTGAACATCCTCTCCGAATCCGCCAATCGCGAGATGGCCGAGGGCGACAGGCACACCTTCGCCAACCTGTTCTACGCGACCAATGAGACGAAGCCCGTGGAGGCGCGGATGCGGCGTGTCGGGGAATCCGCCGTGCTGATCGAGGGGTCGGAAGGCACGATACTCGTCGGCAGCGGTGGTCAGGACGGCACCTTCTCCGCCGGGCCGATCTCCGGCAAGGCTCAGGTCTACGCCGTGGGGGAGGGATGGTTTGCCCTCCTGGCAGGCACCTCGCTCCGTGGCGAGCAGGGCATCTTCGAGAGCGAAGCCCCGGTGTCGATCGGGCTCGACATCGCGTCCGGAGAAGGGACCACCGAGGCTGCCGATGCGGGCCAGATCACGCTGTGTGGGCAGGAGCGCGCCGTGCCGGAGGGCGAACAGGGCTTCAGTGGGGTGTCGTCGGCCGGGGTCTCGCTCGATCTGGACGCGGTCCTGCAGTTGCAGGACTGGAAGGCCGCTCCCGCAGGAGATGCGAGGGCCCCGTCGGCACCTGCCTTGCGGTCGATGCAGTCACACGATCTCGGCTCAGCGGTTCGGTGCGTGGCACCGAGGGGAGATGGCATCGTGGTGGGCACGGACGATGGCCGTGTCGTCGCGCTGGAACCAGACGGGAAGACGGCCTGGACTTTCAGGGCAGAGGACGCGGTCCTGTCCGTGTGCGCTGCGGGGCAAGACGGCGACAGCGAGGCCCCCGTGGCCGTAGGCTCCAATGACAGGCATCTCTATCTTGTCGATGATGGGGGAGCGGCCCGCTGGTCGCACGAGTTCGAGCTCTTCACAGGGGGCTGGGCCTGGTACACGCGCAATTCGTCGGTCGAACTGGTCAAGGCCGCGGATCTCCGCGGTACAGGGCAGCCGGACATCCTGGCGGCGGTGACGGACCGACAGCTCCACTGCTTCGATGCCGACGGGACGGAACGCTGGACCTACTACATATACGGCATCTTCGAGCCGTTCTGCATGGCCGATGTGAACGGCGATGGCCTCCCCGAGGTGATCGGCGGGCCAGGCCGGATCTCGTGCGGTGGTACCTGCTACGTTCTGGATGCCGACGGGAAGGAGATCGCCAGCAACGGGCTGGACGGCTGGCCGTCGATGATGCCGGGATGCGACGTGTATCTCTATCCGAACGGAGGTCATCTGATCGCATGTGGCACCACTCAGTCCAAGGTCCACGCGCTCAGGCTGGAGGAGAATCGACTGGAGCCGCTGTGGTCGTACGAGGTGGGTGAGGAGGTGCACGCCATATTGGCGAAAGACCTGGATGGGAGCGGGAAGCCCGCTGTCGTGGCCGGGTCGGATTGCTTCTACGCTTACCTGTTCGGGGAGGACGGTACGGAACGATGGCGGCGCAACCTGCAGGCCCCGGTGCGGCGCCTCTTGGCCGTGGACGTGAATCAGGACGGATGCCCGGAGATCGTCGCGGGTTGCGATGACGGTAGCGTGTGGGTGCTTGATGGTGAGGGGAACACCCTCGGCGTTCATCGAACCGAGGCGAAGCTCCACGGTCTGGCATCCGATGGCGAAGGTCGATTGCTTCTCGGGTCATCCGATGGCAAGTTGACGGTGTTGGGGCTATGAGCAGGTGGATCGACGTCACATAGAGGCAGATCGTCATGAGTGACAATGCGGCGCTGTGCTTACGCTTTGATCTGGACACGTTCTCCACGCGCCACGCTTACACGGCCGACGTGGGTTGGGGCGCCTATCCCTATCTTCCCAGAATCCTGCGGGTGGCCGGCTCCCACGGGGTCAAGCTACAGTTCTGCTCGTGCGGGCAGGGCGTGAAGGAGTATGCCCTGGAGCACAGGGGCATCCACGCCGGAGGCCATCCTATCGATTCGCACCTGTTCACACATAGGGTGAGGCTCACCGATCCCGTCGCCCCGGTCCTGGAGGAGCTGATCCTCGCCGAGCAGGCCTTCTCGGATGAGAAGATCCCCTGGAGCGGCATCGGTGCGACGGGCATGTATGCCCATGGCATCGAGGATTGCCCGGAGGTGCAGCAGGCCCTGGTCGATCGCGGATACCAGTGGTGCTCCACGAAGTACAACCGGGAGCTGTCGCTCGAAGACATGCAGCCCTACTGGCTGAACGAGTGGCTGCTCGAAATCCCGTGCGCGGGAATGAGCGATCGGGACACCTTCGCCGATCCGGAGGCGACCGTCGAGGGTTTCTTGGCGACCGTCTTGGGCCTTCTTGACGAGGCTAAGCGCAAGGGTCTGGTCTACGCGATCGACCTGCATCCGGGCGTTCTGGCG
>JASLMQ010000016.1 GCA_030746455.1 Candidatus Latescibacterota bacterium | reverse complement strand
GCGAAGCAAGCAGTACCTCGTTGAGCAGCTCGAGGCCAGCCAGCGGTTCTCGGCTCTCGTGGAGTCCGTTCCCGTCGGGATCGTGCTCGCGGACACCGAACTCAACATCATCTACCAGAACCCGGCCTCCGAGTCGGGCTTCGTTCAGCTGTCCAGCTTCCTCGAGTGGAACGCTGAGGTTGTGGTGGGGCGGCCTCTCCCGGTTCTCTTCCCTGACGAGGAGCATGCCCGCGACATCCTCTCCGATCCGGACCGATTACCCCTTGAAGTCCACGGACAGATCGGTCCCTATGGCGTGCGCTACCTTTCCGGCCCCGTCTACGACGCGGATGGCGATCACGCCGGCGCTCTGTTGGTGTGGGAGGTCGACAGCGGCGCAGCGGCCTCCGTTGAGATCTCCGCCGACGATGGCGATCAGGAGCGCCTGGACGAGTACCCGGCATTGAAGAGCGCCGCAGTTGAGCCCTCGGCGGACGGATCGAACAACGGTGCGCGACCCGAGATCACGGCGCGGCTGCAGCGGGGGTCGAGCCTTGTGGGCCGTAGCGTTCACCTTCTCTCCGATCAACTCTCGACGATCACTTCGATGGTCGAAGCCCTGTGCAACGAGGGAGACAACCTCCGGCGCAGCTTGGAGGACACCCGACAGAGGACGCGGCACGCGGTCTACCTCACCGCCGATCGATCCGAGGCCCTCTGGGAACTGGTAAGCGAGATGGGTGACCTGGGTGAGCGGACCCGGATGACGACCTCTATCGCCAAACGACTGCAGAAGACCAGCGAGAAGGCCGACGCGATCTCTTCGGGCGTGTCGGACCTGTCCGACGCCATCCAGCACGTGGTTCGCGAGGCGCGGATGGAGATCGGCCGAACTGAAGGTCCTACAGGGGGTCTGAAGGCAGTGGTGGATGAGCTGCAGACCCTTGGCAAGGGGTGTACGCGCCTGAAGAGGGACGTGGAGTCCAAGCTGGCCCGCATACGGAGCGACGTCAGTGATGTTGCCAGCTCGCTCGATGAAGACCGGCGAGAGGTCCGCGCGGGCGTCCGTCTGTCCCGCAGGGCGGACCACGCGTTGGGTCGTGTCGAACGGGACCTGACCGACGTGGACGAGAGGACCGATCTCCTGACCGAGATGGCCGTGGGCCAGTCCGAGATCGGGGCCCACATCGCCGACCAGCTCGCACGGCTGACCGAACTGGTGGACACGACCGTGCGTGTCGCCCGAGAGCATGCCCGCATGGTGGAGGATGCCGGCATGGCCAGAGAGGCGGGGATCGGCGTATAGGAAACCTCGGCGGTCACTAAGCGGCGAAAGCAAGGGGCGGGTCCTGGACCCGCCCCTTCTGACATGTTCTTGGGGGCTCGCTTGACAATAGTGGCGGAATCCCATATGAATAAGGCGGGTCGGGTATCGGTCCCGATCGCGGGGGTGCCTCCTTCCCCCTCCCGCAAGGTCTGACCAGGTGCGAACACTCCCAAGTCCGAGATCGTAAGCTATGATGAAGGCGAGCATCCTCTCCGCACCCAGGTTCCCTTCGCTGGCCCACACCCGTCCCAGCATGCCCGCACTCACCAGCCCTCGCGCCATCACCTCGGATGCGAACGGCACAGCGAACTCGCAGCGGGCAGCAGGGATGGACCTGATAAGCAAGTCCCTGGCCAGCACGAGTCAGATCAACGGCCGCGGGGGAAGGCTGGACGTGCTCGGCTGACCCCGACACAGCAGGCTGGTCGAGTTACCCCTCCGGGAGTCGGTTCTTCCGGGGGTTTTTTGTTGCCGTTGCCTCAGGTGAAGCCACGCTGGACACCGTTATGGATTGCGATAGAGGGTGGGGTGTGGGACGGCCCGTGGACGTCGAAATCCGGGTCCAGGCTCTTCTTGCCTTTCGGTGAGCGCCCTGTTATTTTGCAGTCCTTCGGCGATGTCGATCGCCGTTTCCTGAACCGCAGGTAGGAGAATCCCCTCGCTGCTATGGACGGACTCCCTGAAACCACTCTGCAATTCGGCGGCGGCAACTTTCTGAGGGCCTTTGCCGACCTGTTCGTCCATGAGGCCAATCTGGCGGGGGCCCCAGCAGGTCGGATCGTAGTGGTGCAGTCGACGAGCAGCAATCGAGCCGAGCTCCTCAACGCGCAGGGAGGTCGATACCACGTCTGGATCCGGGGCCTCGAGCAGGGCCGAGAGGTCGATCGGGTCCAGGAGGTCCGGAGCGTCAGTCGGGCGCTGGTGGCGAGCGAGGACTGGCATGCGCTTCTCGAAGTCTCGCGGTCACCTGAACTCCGTACCGTCATCTCCAATACCACTGAAGCCGGGTACGCACTGGCCGAGGCCGATCGACCCGATGCTGGGGCACCGAGCTCCTTTCCTGCCAAGCTGCTACTTGCCCTCGAGGCGAGGTACGATGCCGGCCTGCCCGGGCCGACCGTCCTGCCGTGCGAGCTGGTGGAGCAGAATGGAGACCGATTGCGCGAGCTGGTCCTGGAACAAGCCGGAATCTGGGGCCTGGATGCTGCGTTTACGGGCTGGCTGGAGGCGGAGGTACGCTGGAGGAACACGCTCGTGGACCGGATCGTGAGCGGCAGGCCGGATGCCCATCCCCTCCTGGACGAAGACGCCCTGTTGACGACGGCCGAGCCCTTCGCCCTCTGGGTCGTGGAGGCGGAAGCGGGGGCCACGCCGCCGATCGACCACCCATCGGTGGAGCAGACAGACGACGTGGCGCCCTTCCTTCTCCGGAAGGTCCGCATCCTCAATGGAGCCCATACGGCACTGGTGTGCAAGGCGCTCCCGCAGGGCATCGAGACGGTGCGCGAGGCCGTGAATCACAAGGACATCGGTCCCTGGGTGCGCCGACTGGTCTTCGAGGAGATCGCGCCCACCCTGGAGGGCAGCGTGGAGGACCCGGCTCACTTCGCCGAGCAAGCGCTCGAGCGGTTCGCCAATCCCTTCCTGGAGCATCGGCTGAGGGATATCGCGCTTCACCACGAAGCCAAGGTGGCGGTGCGGTTGGCGCCAACCCGCGAGGCGTTCGAGGAGCGCTTCGGACGCTCGCCCGAGCTGTTGAGCGAGATCCTGGCCGACGATCCCAGGTGACGGGGAAATCGCCGGACGTCGAGATCGTCCCGTGAGCGTGGGGGGTGTGGGATGAGAACCATCGTACTCGAGGAACCCGGACGGTTCGTCAGGGGGGATACGGAATCGCCCGGAGCGATCCCGAACGGACACGCCCGGGTGCGCGTGCACCGGGTCGGCATCTGCGGCAGCGATCTCCACGCCTACCGGGGGAGGCAGCCCTTCTTCAGCTATCCCAGAATCGTGGGCCATGAGCTGGGGGTCGAGGTGCTGGAAGTCGCGCCCGACGTGCAGGGTCTTGCCCCCGGGGGTCGCTGTGCCGTGGAGCCCTACCTGAATTGCGGCACGTGCATTGCCTGCAAGAGGGGGAAGACGAACTGCTGCGCCGAGCTCGAGGTGATGGGCGTACACGTGGATGGCGGCATGCGCGAGGAGATCGTTGTTCCGGCGGACAAGCTCCACGCCTCCGCGACGTTGTCCGACGATCAGCTCGCTCTGGTGGAGACCCTGGGCATAGGGGCGCACGCCGTGGGGCGGGCAAACCCCAGGCCCGACGAATCGGTGCTGGTGATGGGGGCGGGGCCGATCGGCCTCTCGGTGATCCAGTTCGCACAGGTGACGGGGGCACAGGTCATCGTTGTGGAGCTGAGTGCGCAACGGCTGGCATTCTGTCGCGATCAGTTCGGCGTCGGACACGCCGTGGACGGCAACGATCAACCGCTCGAGCACGTTCGGGAGATCCTCAACGGCGACCTCCCCGAGGTCGTCTTCGATGCAACGGGTAGCCCGGCGTCGATGATGACGGCCTTCGACTACGTGGCCAATGGCGGACGACTGACGCTGGTGGGGCTCGTGCAGAGCGACATCACGTTCTTCGATCCGGAGTTCCATCGGCGTGAGCTCACGCTGCTGAGCAGCCGGAACGCCGTGGGCGGTGATCTTTCACGTGTGATCGGTCTGATGGAGCGGGGTGAGATCGACACGGGACCCTGGATCACGCACCGGACGGACTACGACAGCCTGATCGAGGAGTTCCCCGCCTTGTTGGAGCCCGAACAGGGCCTGGTCAAGGCCATTATGTGCATGTGACGATGCGTGCCTGTTGGTAGGAGAACAGGATGATCCCTCTGGAGTGAGATAGGAGCGACCTGGTTATGCAATATCGGAAGCTTGGCAGCACGGATATCGAGGTGTCTACGATCGCGATGGGATGCTGGGCCATCGTGGGTGATGCGACGTGGGGGCCGCAGGAAGAGGTGGAATCGATTGCGACCATCGAGGCGGCGATCGAGAGCGGGATCACGCTCTTCGATACTGCGGAGGCCTACGGCAACGGGTATTCCGAGGAAGTACTGGGCAAGGTGCTGCCCGCTCACCGGGACGCGGTGGTGATCGCTTCGAAGTTCGGGGCAGGACGTCCGGTCTCCGAGATTCGAGAGGCCTGCGAGGACAGCCTGAAACGGCTGAAGACCGACTGGATCGACCTCTACCAGATCCACTGGCCGAGCTCGGAGCTTCCCTACGAAGAGGCCTACAGCATCCTCGAAGGCTTGAAGGACGAGGGCAAGATCCGGTCGATCGGCGTGAGCAACTTCGGAGAACAGGATCTGGACGCCTATCTCCAGGTGGGGAGGGCGGAGTCGAACCAGCTCGCCTACAACATGCTGTTCAGGGCCCTGGAGCACGCCATCAGGCCCAGATGCGAGGCGGAGCAGATCGGCATCCTCTGCTATTCGCCGCTGGCGCAGGGTCTGCTCACGGGCAAGTTCACATCCGCGGACGAGGTCCCCGAGGGCCGGGCGCGCACCCGCCTGTTCTCGAAGGACCGTCCCCAATCGAAGCACGGCGAGGAAGGCGCCGAGACCGAGGTGTTCGAGGCCCTCGCAGAAGTGCGCGAGATCAGCGGACGGATCGGGAGGCCGATGGCCGATGTGGCCCTGGCGTGGCTTCTGCAGCAGGGTGGTGTCACGTCCGTGCTGGCCGGCATGCGGAACGTGGACCAGGTTGCCGAGAACGCGCGTGCCGGAGACCTGGTGCTTCCGGACGACGTGCTGCGCGATCTGAGCGAGGCCACCGAACCGGTCAAGGCGAAGCTCGGAACGAACCCCGACATGTGGAACCACGAGTCGAGGATCCACTGACACCGGAGCCATGCAAACCGACAGCCGATACCCGATCCCGGCGGGCCCTCATCGATCCGAGGAAGAGATCAAGCGGAGCCGGTTCATCACCAGCGTGGCCCACACCCCGACGGTAGACGAGGCCAAGGGTTTGTTCGACGGGATCCGGGCGGAATTCCCCGACGCCAGCCACAACTGCTGGGCCTACTTGATCGGCCGGCCGGGCAGCTCGGGTCAGGTGGGGATGAGCGACGACGGGGAGCCCCACGGCACGGCGGGTCGACCGATGCTGGGGGTGCTGACGCATAGCGGGGTGGGCGACGTCGCGGCGGTGGTGACACGGTATTTCGGTGGCACCAAGCTGGGCAAGGGCGGTCTGGTCCGTGCGTACTCCGGTGGGGTGCAGGCCGCCCTAAAGACACTGCCCCTCAAGGAGCACATCGTCTACGCCATAGCGACCGTGGTGGTGGCCTATGCGCACGCGGATGCGACGCGGCGACTCTTGCCCGAGTTCGAAGTGGAGACGGAGGAAGAGACCTTCGGTGCAGACGTCGAGTTGCGGGTCAAGCTTCCGCAGGAGCGGTTGGACGAGCTGAGGGTTGCCCTCAACGAGTTGACGAACGGCCAGGTGCTGGTAGACGACGAGGTATAGAGGGAGCGAGACTATGTCGGAGCTTGCACTGCTGGGTGGCAGTCCCGTGAGGACGAAGCCCTTTCCCGCGTGGCCCCAGTCGGACGGCCGCGACCTGAACTACCTGCGCGACGTCCTGGAGACGAGCCAGTGGGGTGGGACGATCCACGGTCCCAAAGTGACATCGTTCTGCGACACCTTCGCACGGTATACCGACGCGGCATGCGGGGTGGGGATGACGAGCTGCACCGCGGGGCTGGAGCTGGCGCTTCGGGCGTTCGATGTGGGTCCCGGGGACGAGGTGATCGTTCCGTCGTTCACCTTCATCGCAACGGCATTCGCGCCGCTGGGCCTGGGGGCGGAGATCGTGCTGGTCGACCTGGACCCGAAGACCTACTGCATCACTCCCGAGACGGTGGAGGCCGCGCTCACCCCTCGGACGAAGGTGGTGATACCGGTCCATTTCGCGGGGCACGCCGCTGACGTGGAAGGACTCCTGGCGGTCGCAAACAAGCACGGGCTCAAGGTGATCTGGGACGCCGCCCACGCCCACACGACGGAGTGGCGGGGGAAGAAAGTGGGGGGCCTGGAGGAGGTCGCCGTCTACAGCTTCAACCACGCGAAGAACCTGACGTGTGGAGAGGGGGGCATCGTCACGACGAACGACGAAGCGCTGGCCGAGCGTCTGAAGTACTCGCTTTCGACGTTTGGTCGGAAGCAGGACCGCCCCTGGTACGAACATCACAGCGTGGGCTTCTCACACCCCCTCACAGAGTTCCAGGGCGCGATCCTGATGGCGCAGTTCGAGCGGCTGGAGGAACAGAGCCAGAAGCGGGAAGAGAACGCCCGCCTACTCAGCCGCGGCCTTTCGGAGGTCGAGGGCGTGGATCCGCCCCACATCTCTGCAGACACCACCCGGCACGGGTGGCATATCTACGTGATGTCGTACCACCCCGACGCCTTCGGGGGCCTGCCCCTGTCGGCCTTCGCGGAGGCCCTGGAGGCCGAAGGCATCCCGTGCGGAGGATACCCCTACCCCATCCACCACAATCCGGCATTCGATGCGGAGTCGGGCCGGGTGAAGGACTCGCGCGGCACGTTCCGGGCGATGCCCTGTCCGGTGGCCGAACAGGCGTGCGCGGAGGGCACGGTGTTCTTCACGCAATCGATGCTTCTGGATGAGGCGGACGGTATGAACGACATCGTGACGGCGATTTCGAAGGTAAAGGACAATGCCGACGCGCTGTTGAGCCGCGCAAGCGCCTGAGAGGAGCCTGACGCGTGGACCCTGAATCCCGTCGAGAGGAGCTCTACGGCCTGCTGGGCGATCTGCCGGACAGGCACCGACCCATCGCGGCCAGGACCGTGGGCGAAGAGGTGCGTGACCGCCACGTACTCGAGAAGCTCGTGCTGGACCTCAATGGAATCGAGGAGGTCCCGGCCTACTTCGTGCGCCCCAGGGAGTCGGACGGGCCGTGGCCGGCGATGCTCTACAACCACGCCCACGGGGGCGACTACGTGCTTGGGAAGGACGAGTTCATCGATGGCAGGAACTGCATCCAGGACCCGCCCTATGCAGAGCTGATCGCGACCCTGGGGATGTGTGGGCTGTGCATCGACGCGTGGAACTTCTGCGAGCGCCGGGGCCGGGCCGAGCTGGAGCTCTTCAAGGAGATGCTGTGGAACGGACAGGTGCTCTGGGGGCTGATGGTCTACGACAGCATTCGGGCGCTGGACTACCTGAGCGATCGTCCCGACGTGGATGCCGATCGAATCGCCACGCTCGGATTATCCATGGGAAGCACGATGGCGTGGTGGACCGCGGCCCTGGATACCCGGATCAAGGTGACTATCGATCTCTGCTGCCTGACGGATTTCCAGGAGCTGATCGCGAGTCGGGGTCTGGACGGCCACGGCATCTATTACTACGTACCCGGGTTGCTCAAGCAATTCACGACGTCGGAGATCAACGGGCTGATTGCCCCCCGGGCCCACCTGAGCCTTGCCGGGAACTATGACCGCCTGACGCCGCCTGCGGGACTGGACCGGATCGACAGAAATCTGACGGCGATCTACGAACGGATGGACGCCGCGGATGCCTGGAAGCTCCTGCGATATGAGATCGGTCACTTCGAGACGGCGGAGATGCGGGCGGAGATCGTTGCCTTCCTGAACCGCTGGCTTTGAAAGGAGCTAGAGAGTGGATCCCCATGCGTGCTGGGCGCCCTACTCGGGCGCCGTCTCTTTGACCTTCGATGATGGCCGGCCAAGTCAGCTTCAGAAGGCCATCCCCGCCATGGAACGGCGCGGCCTCCGTGGCACGTTCTACTTGGGCCCGAAGGGAGACGATTTCCGCGAACGGCTCGAGCCGTGGGTGGAAGTGGCCCGGAACGGTCACGAGATCGGCAATCACTCGCTGTCCCACGCCTGTTCGAACAACCTGCTCGGTGGCACGGGGGGCCTGGAGGATCGGACACTGGGGGAGATGGATGCCGACATCGCCGGTGCGCAGGAGCGGCTGGCGGAGATCGCGCCCCACCAGAAGAACTGGACCTTCGCCTATCCCTGCTACCAGACCCACGTGGGGCGAGGGGCAGATCGGAAGAGCTATGTCCCGGTGGTGGCGAAGCATTGCATCAGCGGGCGAGCCGGGGGGGAGTACGGGTTCGGCAACTGGCCCTCGCTGGTCGACCTGGCCTGTGCTCAGGCCCTGGCGACCGACCGGATGAGCGGTTTCGAGATGCTCGGGCTGGTCGAGGGGCTCGCCACTCAGGGGCAATGGGTGATCCTGGTGTTCCACGACATCGATGGCTCTCGCCTGACGGTGGGAGGACACGATTTCGAGATGCTTCTGGAATACCTGGACCGCCGGTCGGATGAGATCTGGACCGCGCCGTCGGTGGAGGTGGCGGAGAAGATTGTGGAATATCAGAAGACGACCACAGACGACTGACGACAGACCACGGACGTGGGGGCACTGAGTAGCTGGTCAGACGTGAAACGTGAGACGTCAGACGACCGAATCGAGGAGCGTGCAATGGCGGGGGTGAAGGCGGTTTATGTGGTGACGGATCTGGAAGGTCCGGCGGGGGTGGACAACTGGGACGCGCGGCACGCCGATTACGCGGCGGAGGCCAAGGGGGTCTACGAACGGGCGGAGCAGCAGCGGCTGCTCACGGGAGAGGTGAACGCCGCGGCAGAGGGTCTCCAAGCATCCGGCGTGGAAGAGATCCTGATCAACGACGGCCATGGCGCGGGTCGAACCATCCTGCCGGAAGAGCTGATCTCGGGGGTCAAGATCGTCCGGGGCACGAACCGGCCCCGGGGTCTGCCGGGATGCTCGAGACGATTCGACGCGATGGTGCAGGTGGGGATGCACGCGATGGCCAACACGCCCCATGCCTGCCTGGCCCACACGATGAGCTGGGGGTTGGTCTACCGGGTGAATGGAATCGAGGTGGGCGAGATGGAGATCGTGGCGTACCTGATGGGGCAGCTCGGGATCCCCTGGATCTTCACCTCGGGCGACCTCCACGCCTGTCGCGAGGCGGAGCGCTTTATGCCGGGGATCGTGACGGCACCGGTCAAGGAGGGGCTGTCGGACCTCTGCGCAATCCATCTGGCGCCCGTGGATGCGCGGAGGCGTATTCGCGACCGCATCCAGCAGGCGGTGGCAAAGGCGGAGACACTCGAGCCTCTGACGGTGGAGGGACCGATCGTGCTGGAGGTGGAGCGGGACGAGCCATGGCCGACGAAGCTCCGGCCCGGGGCAGAACGGGTTGATCCGTTCACCATCCGGTACACGGGGGATGACTTCTGGCAGACCTATCATCTCTATGGACGCGGTGAGGCGAATGTGCCGTTGCCGGATTGATGCCGATTCGCCAGGAACGCAACTACGAAAAGCGCGTAAAACGCGAACATAGATGCTGGTAGATCGGGGAGCGTGATGTCTGAGTGGCAGATCAAGAGGTGGGAGGACAGCTACCTCGCCGAGGTGATCGAGGTCTGGCAGAGGGTCTTTGCCGACCGGATGCACGACTTCAAGGTGGACGAGGGCTCCTTCCGAAACAGGGCTCTGGAGCACGCGTGCTTCGATCCCGCCGGGGCCCTGCTGGCCACGATCGACTGCAGGGTCGTCGGATTCGGCCTCGCCGTGGCGTCCGATGATGAGTCTCCCGGATACCTGAGCGTGTTGCTGGTCGACGACGACTGGCGAGGCCAAGGAATCGGCACCGGCCTCCTGAAGGGAGCCGAGGACTTCCTCGGTGGACGGGGCAAGGATGCTGTGCGCGTGGGCTACCGGGGCAACCCGATATCGTTCGCGACGGGCGTCGACGTCTCCACACCCGCACACCGGTTCCTGCTGAACAGGGGGTTCCGGAACGACGGCTCGGCGAGCCTGGTGATGGAGCTTCAGATCGCGGACTTCGAGTGGCGCGAGGAGATCGACGAGCACATCCGTACGAATGAGGCCCGAGGCATCCGGTTCGGGTTGTGCAACGCGGAGCATCGTGATGCCCTGTGTCGCTTCATGGAGACCCACCATCCGGGGGGGTGGGAGCGCTCCGTGAAGGGGGCCCTGGACGGCGAAGGACCCTATCCGGTATTGGTGGCGACAGACGGGGACACAGTGGTGGGATTCACGGGGCCCATTCGCGTGGGCAGCGACGGTCGTGGAGGTTTCTCAGGCATCGGGACCGATCCGGAGTATCGCCGGAACAAGATCGGCACGGTTCTGTTCAACCTCCTCTGCATGGAGTTCAAGCGGCGAGGCGCGACCTACGACGTCCTCCACACGGGTCTCCGCAACCACGCCCAGAATATCTACTTCGGGGCGGGATTTCGGGTGAATCACCTGGTGGATTACAGCCTGGTGAAGCGGCTGAAGCAGTGAGAAGGCAGAAGGCAGAGGGCAGAAGACAGGCGCGGTTGCGCGCTGGTGGTCTCTCCGGGCCTTGCTTCGTCTCACAGGTGTGTCGCTCCGGTATGGCTGTGAGGCACATCGGATAGGGGCTAAGTCGCCATCTCGAAGCCCTCTGGCGTACCAGGGCTACGGCGTCTGGGCTTGCCACCGGAGTAGATTCCGCATAGGGTGAATGCACCATGGCCCGAAAGGACAGAAGTCGTCCCAATATCCTGTTCCTATTTCCGGATCAGTGGCGGTTCGACTGGCTGGGGAGCAATCCGGCGATCCCGGTGCGGACACCCAACCTGGATGGGCTACAAAGCCGTGGGCTGACCTTCACGAGGGCGATTTCCCCCTCTCCTCTGTGCGCGCCGTGCCGCGCGTGTCTGGCGTCGGGGATGGAGTACGAGCGTTGCGGCGCGCCGGAGAACGCGGACGACTACCCGCTGAACAGACCCACGTTCTACGGGCTCTTGCGCGAGTCCGGATACCACGTTGCCGGGTGCGGCAAGTTCGATCTGAACAAGGGGATGTGCACCACGCGGCAGTCGGCGTGGGGGCTCGACGGCAAGCGGTTCCTCCGCGAATGGGGCTTCTCGGACGGGATCAACAACGAAGGCAAGATGGATGGCGTGAACAGCGGCCGGGACACGCCGCGGGGACCCTACCTGAAGTACCTGGACGAGCTCGGGCTGCGTGAGACGCACGTCGCGGACTTCGATGCGCGGAGCAGGAAGCGGGATGCCACCTTCCCGACGCCCCTCTCGGAGGAGGCCTACTGCGACAACTGGGTGGCGAGGAACGGCCTCCAGCTCCTAGCCTCCGCGCCACCGGGCAGTCCGTGGTTTCTACAGGTCAACTTCACCGGGCCCCATCCGCCTTGGGACATCACCGAGGAGATGGCCGGGCTCTATGCGGATGTCGAGTTCCCGGTGCCGGCTGAGCGCGGGAACGTGAGCCCCGAGGGCCACCAGGCTGTCAGACGGAACTATTCCGCCATGATTGAGAATATCGACCGCTGGATTGGGGCCTACCTGGAGGCGGTCGAGCAGCGTGGAGAGCTGACGAACACGGCCATCGTCTTCAGTAGCGACCACGGCGAAATGCTGGGAGACCGGGGCTTGTGGGGGAAGACCCATCCCTACCAGCCCTCGGTGGGCGTCCCCCTGATCATCTCCGGTCCCGGTGTGCGGAGTGGAGAGACCTGCGACCTGCCGTCCACGATTCTGGATCTGGCCGCCACCTTCCTGGATTGGGGCGGAGTACCCGTGCCGGACGACATGGACAGCCGGTCGCTCACGGGTCTTCTAGCGGGCGAGACCGGCGACCATCGACCGTGCGTGAGATCTGGCTACAGGGACTGGCGCCTGGCGTTCGACGGACGGTACAAGCTCATAGATGGGCTGGAAGAGGGCCGATCTCTGTACGACCACGAGAACGATCCGTCGGAAACTGTTAACCTCTCTGGCGACCCCGAGCTGTTGGGGGTCGTGGACGAGCTGTCCCAGCACCCTAGAT
>JASLMQ010000015.1 GCA_030746455.1 Candidatus Latescibacterota bacterium | reverse complement strand
CAAGACTCAGAAAGAGAAGCAACGCATGGACGTGCTCGAGCAGAACCTGAAGCGTTACGAATGGGCCCGCGAGCAGCGCGATGGAATCCTGGGACGCGCCGGTGCGTGGCTCCGGTACGGCGACGAGCGGCTGCGCACACTCGTACCGCCCCCCGAGGTGCCCAGGGCCCGCGACACCCACTATGGCTATAAGATCGCACCGGCCCACAGCCAGGAGTTGAGGAATCTCGGCCTCCGCCCGCTCGAGGTGTCGTTCAACAAGCCATGGAAGGTCATCTCGCCCATCGACGGCAGGACCTACCCCTCGAACGACTTCGGAGCATTCATGGCCACCGGGTACGAGGACCGTAGTCTGCTCACCGGCCCCTATCCCGATGACGGCTGGGGCTGTCACATCCCCGGCGAAGACAAGCCCTTCTGGTTCGTGGCCGCCTACGCACACTGGGCGGTGGTGAAGCTGCTCATGCCGGCATTGGCAGACCTGAGCCGTGCGTATCGCATCACGGGAGACCGGCGGTTCGCGCACGCATGCTCCCTGCTCCTGTGGCAGATGGCCGAATACTACCCACGGTACTCCTATGAGAAGCAATCCCGCTACGGCAGGGAGAACCAGCCCAACTACCTTGGCCGGCTCCTCTACCACACGTGGGAGGCCCTGCTCACCTGCCAGATAGTCCCGGCTGCCTACGGCCTCGTGCGCGAGACGATCGATCGGGATCGCGCCCTGGTCCAGCTTACGGGCCAGCCGCCCGGGCAGATCCGCACCCACATTGAAGATCGCATGCTCCGTACCATGGCCAATGACATCATGGACGGCTCGGACCGGATCCAGGGAAACTACGGCATGCACCAGGTGGCCCTTCTTCGGATCGCCGGTGTCCTCAAGCACAGCCGCAAGAGACCGACGAGCCGGGAGATGGTGGACTATGTCGTCAGCAACCCGATGGCTCGGACCTACACACAGCTGGGATTGGAGGAAGCCCTGGCCAACCTGGTGCATCGCGACGGCTATCCCTTCGAATCACCCAATTACAACGCACATTGGATCAAGGCCTTGGGCGCGATCGTCTCGAGCCTGGGACGAGAGGGCAGACGGTTCGCTGCTATGCGCCGGTTCCGAGACTCTAGCACCTGGCCCATACGAATGGCCTGTGCAGGCCGGTTCGTGCCCGGCTATGGCGACGCCTACCAGATGTTCCCGGGACTCCTGGCCTGGACGGCCGAAACCTTCGACACAGCATACCGGTTTCACAGGGATCCCCTGTTCGCGAAGGCCCTAGCTCTGAACAACGCATCTGGAACACGCGATCTCTTCACGGAATCCATCGAGGACGATCTGGCGGAGGCAGCCAACAGGTGTCCAGGCCCCCTGGGCGTCCAGAGCCAGCTCTTGCCCGGGGTTGGATTCGCCAGTTTGCAGACGGGAAGCGAACTGAACCGCACGGCACTTGCCCTCTTCTACGGCTACTACCGGGGTCACAACCATTTCGACAGGCTGCAGCTCGACATCTACGCGTGGAACCATGCCCTCACTCCCGACCTGGGCTCCGAGGTGTCCGACTCCTATGACCCTCGCCGGTTCGGCTTCCTCGCCCACACCATCTCTCACAATACGGTCATGGTCAACGCAAAACGCCAGTGCGAGGCACGCGGACGTCTTCACGTCTTCGACCCGGGTCCCTTTGTCCAGCTCGTCGAGACATCGGCAGAGGACGCCTACCCCGATACGGTCGACCTCTATCGGCGTACCCTCTTCCTCGTCGAGGTCTCCCCCGACAGGGCCTACGTCGTAGACATCTTCAGGGTTCGCGGCGGCACCCAGCACGACTGGATCGTACACGGAACACACGCCGATTTCGAAAGCGATCTGGACCTCTCCGCACCTCGGAAAACCGGTACCCTGGCGGGTAGAGACGTGCCCTACGGCTCGTTCTATGACGACGCACGATTCGACAACAACAACTCGGCCCACCTGTCCTACCAGCTCTATGAAGGCAGCGGCTTCCAGTGGCTGCTCAACGTGCAACAGGCTCGACTCAGAGGCATCGGCACTGCGACCTGGCGCGTCAAGGGCACGTCGGGGGCCAACGCCTCCCGGACGAAAGGCGGCGTGCGCCTCCGTGCCCACCTGATCGGTCGGGGCGAGACCGTGTACGCCAGCGACGGTGTCCCGCCTCGGGGACCGACGAACCCGGAAACCATCAAGTTCCTGATCCGCCGCCGCGCGGGCAAGGAGTTGGAAAGCACCTACGTCACTGTCTTCGAGTCCTACCGGAGGCGGCCCTTCATCAAGTCCGTGAGGGCCCTGCCCGTCGAGGCCAGAGACGATATGCCTGTGGCGCTGGAGATCGCATGTGGGGGAATGACCCACATACTGTTCAACAGGCTCGAAGGGGGCAGGGACGGCTCGACCGTGCTGGCTGTGGACGGCAACACGACACTCGACGCGCGCGCAGCCCTGATCGATCGGACCCCAAAGGGCGCGACCAGTCGGGCCTATCTCCTGGACAACGCAGGGACCCGAGGGCCGGACCTGGACATCGCCTCCGCTCCTTCGCTCAAGGCCAGGGTGAAGGGCGTGAACTATGAAAGGGGGATGGTCACGCTCACAAGGCCCATTCTGACCGGCATCTCTCCCTCCGGTGGAATCGCCATCGTCGAGAGCGGCCGGCACGCGAATGCCATCTCCGTCTCAAGGATCCACGATGCACGCACATTCTCCGTGGGTGATGACGACCTTTCCTCCGCCACCGTACAGGTGGTATCGGCTCGGGGGGCTCAGATCAGCTTCTATCCCAGACATACATACTTCGCCGAACCGGGCATGACGCTGGTCAACGAGCGGGGCAAGACCGTGGGCAGAATCCGTTCGATCGACGGCGGCAGTGCCACGCTCACCCGGTCCGGTCTGACGCTCCGCGATTTCCCCGACCGTGACGGGGACGGCCGTCGCACCTGTCGAGTTGTGGTCGTCGGGCCCGGCGACACCGTGACCGTCCACACATCGGCGAGAGCTACGGTCTGACCCGCCGTCTCTTGGTGGTCCCAGCGAGCTTGGCGAGAGGCAGGTGATTCCTGTGGCAACTGCAAGGAGCCCTCGCAAGGTGAACTCAGTGGCCGATTCCCTTTCCGGCTTCCTTCCTCCCGTGCGCGCGTGGTTCAACCACACGTTCGAGCGGCCCTCGCCCGCCCAGGTTCAGGCCTGGCCCGCCATCCGCCGGGGCGACAACACGCTCCTGCTGGCCCCCACCGGATCGGGCAAGACCCTCGCCGCCTTCCTCTGCGCCATCGACGATCTGATCCGAAAGGACCGTGCTGGCGAACTCACCAACGCGATCCACATCCTCTACATCACGCCTTTGAAGGCCCTCGGCAATGACATCCAGCGCAACCTCATCCAGCCTCTCGAGGGCATCAAGGGCGCGGAGGGCATCCGGACTGCCGTTCGCACGGGGGACACCCCGCAGTCTGAGCGGGCGAAGATGGTCCGGCGTCCGCCCCACATCCTGATCACCACCCCCGAATCCCTCTACCTGTTGCTCCAGAGCGCCGGGATCGGCAACGCGCTCAGGACGATCCGCACCGTCATCATCGACGAGGTTCACGCCCTGTGTGACAACAAGCGGGGCGTCCACCTGAGCGTGAGCCTGGAGCGCCTGGCCGGGCACGTGGATGGACCGCTCCAGCGCGTGGGGTGCTCCGCAACCCTCTCTCCGTTGAACGTGATCGCCGCCTTCCTCGTGGGACGGGCGGGCGAGACGCGCCGCCGGCCGTGCACGATCGTCGACGCCGGCATGCGCAAGGACCTGGACGTCCGTGTAGTGGCTCCCCTCGCCGACCTCGTCGAGGCCGGCAACACGGCCCTGTGGGCCAGCGCATACGACCTGCTGATCAACGAGATCTCCGACCACACCACCACCCTCGTCTTCTGCAACAGCCGCTACAAGGCCGAGCGAACCGGCCTCCGGCTGACCGAGCTTGCAGGCGAAGGCGTCCGACTGAGCGTCCACCACGGCTCGATGGCGCGGGAGCGCCGCCTCGTCGCGGAAGACGACCTCAAGAGCGGCCGCCTGGGCGCCCTCCTCGCCACCACCTCGCTCGAGCTGGGCATCGACATCGGATCCGTCGACCTGGTCTATCAGCTCGAATCCCCCAAGTCCGTCAGCACCGGTCTCCAGCGGATCGGCCGAGCCGGCCACCTGCTCGACGCCACCAGCAAGGGCCGCATCCTCGTGTTCGAGCGCGACGAGCTGCTCGAGGCCGCCGCCATCTGCCGCGCCATGGTGGAAGGTAGGATCGACGCCGTTCGCATCCCTCGGGGATGTCTGGATGTCCTTGCCCAACAGATCGTCGGTGCTGTTGTCGCACAGGACTGGAAGGCAGACGAGCTCTACGGTCTGATCCGACGGGCGTACCCCTACCGGGATCTCGAGCGTGACGACTTCGACCGCATCCTGGCCATGCTCGCGGGTGACTTCCCCTTCGAGATGACCCATCCCCCGCGGTCGTACGTCCACTGGGACCGGACCACGGATCGTCTCTCCGCCACTCGCGGTGCCAAGCACATCAGCTCGATGAACGTCGGCACCATCAGCGAGAGCTCGGAATACGAAGTCGTCATCGAGAGCACGAAGAAGCGCGTCGGCCGGGTCAACTCCGAATTCGTCGACGACAGCCTGAGGGTGAACGACGTCTTTGTCCTGGGAAGCACCGCCTGGCGGGTCACTGGTGTGCGCAAGAACCAGCTTCTCGTGAGGGAGGCGCCCGGCGCCACCCCCACGGTCCCCTGGTGGACCGGCCCGGTCCAACCCCGGACTGTTGAGTCCGGCGAGTTCGTTGGACGTCTGCGCCGCGAGATCGCGAGACGATTGGAATCTCCCGGCCTCAACGGGTGGCTTCAGGAAACCTATCACCTCGATCCGAATGCGGCCGGAGCTGCCGCAGAGTATGTACGCGAACAGATGGCCTCCGTTGGAATGGTCCCCGACCACGAGGACCTCCTCGTTGAGACCTGGACCGACGAGCTGGGTCGAGCAAACGTGATCCTGCACAGTCCCTTCGGACAGCGCACAAACCACACGTGGGCCATCTGCCTCGCCGAGGCAGCC
>JASLMQ010000014.1 GCA_030746455.1 Candidatus Latescibacterota bacterium | reverse complement strand
GGCGTGACAAGGTACGGCGGCCAGACCTTCACCACCGTCACCGCCAACGAAGGGTTGGCCCACAACTGGGTGGACGCCATCGCTCAGGATCGAGATGGCCACCTGTGGTTCGGTACGTACGGCGGAGTGACCCGGTTCGATGGGAAGTCCTGGGTGACCTTCACCCCAGAGGACGGACTTGCAGGCACTCGGACGAACTCGATCATACAGGGCCGGGAGGGACATCTCTGGTTCGGCACCGATGGGGGTGCGAGCCGGTATAGCGGGAAGGCTATCGTCACCTATACTACGGCAGATGGATTGGCGCAGTCGGCCATCGGCCTGATCTACCAGGATGGGAAGGGAAACCTCTGGTTTGGCTCCGGAAGACGGCCGTCTGCGCCGGGGAAGGGCGTTATCCGGTACGATGGAAAAACCTGGACCACCTTCACCCGGGAAGACGGGCTGGCAAACAACACGGTCATGTCTGCGGTGGAGGATCGCGCGGGGCACCTGTGGTTCGGCCAAGGACCTCTATGTGGCGGGCAGTACAAAGGGCGCGTTTCCCGGACAGACGAGCGCGGGAGATAGAGATGCCTATGTACGCAAGTACGGTCCGGACGGGAACGCGGTGTGGACCCGCCAGTTCGGATCGGGGGCCTTCGACCAGGCGTACGGCGTTACTGTGGGTGCGTCGGGGGTGTACCTCGCCGGAGCGACGAACGGGGTCCTTCCGGGGCAGGCCGGTTCGGGGGATTTCGACGCGTATGTGCGCAGGTATGATGCCGACGGGAATGAGATGTGGACGCGGCAGTTCGGCACGTCTTCCCATGATCAGGTGTACGGCATTCTCGTTGACGCTTCAGGGGTGTATGCGGCCGGGTGGACGTGGGGCGCCTTCCCGGGTCAGGCCCGTTCAGGAGGCTACGACGCCTTCGTGCGGAAGTACGATGTTGACGGAAATGAGGTGTGGACCCGCCAGTTCGGCACCGCATCTCACGAGTATGCGTACAGGATCTGTGCGAACGCCACCGGGATCTACCTGGTGGGTTGGACCTACGGCACGTTCCCGGGTCAGACCGGTTCGGGTGGGCCCGATGTCTTCGTGCGAAAATACGATGTCGACGGGAACGCGGTATGGACGCGTCAGTTCGGTACGGCGGATATGGACTTCGCCTACGGGATCTGTGCGGACGCTTCCGGGGTCTACCTGGCCGGGGTGACCTACGGCAGCTTCCCTGGCCAGATCTACGAAGGCGACCGCGACGTCTTCGTGTCCAAGTATGACAATGACGGCAACGCGCTGTGGACCCGCCAGTTCGGCACCGCACTCCGGGAGTATGCCTACGACATCTGTGCGGGAGCGACAGGTGTCTATGTAGCCGGAAGTACGGAGGGGACGCTTCCCGGGCAGGCCAGCGCCGGGGACTACGATGTGTACGTGCGCAAGTACAGTGCCGAGGGCCTGGAACTGTGGACCCACCAGTTCGGGACCCCCTCCCGGGACTATGCATACGGGGTCTGTGTGGGGGGGGCCGCCGTATATGCGTCGGGGTTCACCGCAGGGGCTTTCCCCGGAGAGACGCCAGGCGGCGGATGGGACGCCTTTGTGGCGAAGCTGTCGGTTCCGACGCCCGCCCGGGCGACCGAGAACCTGATCGCGACCCTCGAGGGCCTGGCGCTTCCTGTGGGAATCGAGAACAGCCTGAGGGCACCCCTCCTGACCGCAGTCGACGCACTGGAGCGGGGAAATGAGCAGGCAGCGGCCGGAAAGCTGGGCGCCTTCATCCACCACGTTGAGGCGCAAACCGGGAAGAAGCTCGCGGAAGCGGATGCGGACGCCCTGGTCGATACGGCGGAAGCGATCCTGGCTGCCATCGCATCGGGGCCAGCCCCTGCCGCCAAGATGGCGGTGGGCCCGACCACCCTCGTCCTTGCCACGAACGCACCCAACCCTTTTAACCCCTCCACGACGATCCGGTACGCCCTGGCCGAGCCGGCGCACGTAAGGCTGACGGTCTACACGGTGTTGGGGCAACAGGTTCGGGTGCTTGTGGATGGGCCGCAGCCGAGTGGGTCGCACCAGGTGGTTTGGGACGCCCGCGGTGCAGGTGGCCATCAAGTGACCAGCGGCGTGTACCTCTATCGCCTGGAGGCCGGCGACGACGTGGCGGTGAGAAAGATGGAGGTCATACGTTAGCAGATCGGCCTGGCGGCCATCGAGACAGGCCGATGGATCAACCAGACTGGGCCCCGGCGTTACGCCGGGGCCCGTCTCGGCGCTGGGAAAACCACACGGGCGACCCAGCTTTCTCTCCTTGCTTCCCCCTCCGACCCGCACTATCTTCCACCCACTGTATGGCCATTCAAATCGCCCGATACGTCTTCCACGGGAAAGCGTGCCGATGACTGTAGGACGTGGACTCGCGTTCTTCGTGATCATCACGGTCGCGGGGCTGATGGGGGTGTTTCTATACACCACGAGTCTCTCTGACCTGCCGCAGATCGTCCAGGGCCTCTCCCCGGGCTGGCTGGCCCTCTGCCTGGTGGTTCCGCCTCTCGCCGACTGGTTCGTCTCGGGACTGCGGATGTACCTGTTTACCACGGTCACCGCCCCTAAAGTCACCCTCCTTGGGTGCGTCCGCACCTGCGCCGTAGGGGCCTTCGTGAACGCCGCAACACCGTCGCAGACGGGAGGCGGTGTCGCCCAGATCTACGCCCTCACCCGCGAGGGGGCCACCCCGGGCGCCGCCCTCGGCATCCTCTGGATGACGTTCCTCGCCACGCTTCTGTACTACTGCCTCGCTGCCATCGCGCTGTGGAAGGCAGCGTCCCTTGGCGTCGTTCCCGGCATCCACACGTCCCTTCCATTCATCATCGCGGCCGGGCTCTTCGGCGGCTTCTCCATGCTGCTGCTCGTTGCCCTCGCGCATCCGGTGGGCGCCCTGGCCCTGCTGCAGCGCGTGACCAACTGGCTCGAACGCTGGCGGCTGCCGTCCAGCATCGCGCGCAAAATCAACGACGCGCTCGACGAGTGCGGCGACACGGTGGGCCGTCTCGCCTTCGAACACAAGCTGCGCTTCGCCGTCGCCATCGGGCTCTCGGTGGTCATCTTCGGCAACAAGTACTTCGCCGCCTACTTCGCGGTGCGTGCACTGGGGCTTTCGCCTCCCCTGCTCGACCTCCTCATCATCCAGGTGTTCATCAACGTGCTGATCTACTTCTTCCCGACACCGGGCGGAAGCGGCGGAGCCGAGGTGGGGGGGGCCGTCCTGATGTCTCGAATGGTTCCGGGCCATCTCCTCGGACCGATCACGATCCTGTGGCGCAGCGCCACGGTCTACCTCTCCGTCATCGTGGGTGGAATCCTGCTTATGCGTCACGTGAAAAGGGCTTCCGCGGATCGCGACGGAGTCGACGACGATCTGGAGGCAGTGGAGCGAACCGGTGAGGCCACATCCACGGATGAGCCGACGACGCCGCAGAGCTAACACACTCGAATGATGTTGTCCGACAAAGACAGGAGGGTCCCGACCATGGATAGCCTGCTGGGTCGAGACGACGATCGCCGCAAGGAGAGACGCGTGGTGGTGTCCCTGCCGGTCCGGATACCGGATAGGGTAGGGGACTCGCACGGTCCCTGGAGACGGAGGACCTGAGCCCAGAGGGCGCCGGTATCCAATCCGTAAAGGAGGACATCGCTCGGCTGGCAGCGCACAGGGAGGAGATCCCGATCGAGATCCAGCTGCCGGACGAAGGGACGCCAGTGTCCGTGTGGGGGGAATTGCGCTGGACATATCCAGCTCATCGCGGCGGAACGATCAGTGGGTGGCGGTTCATCCGGTACGAAAGGGATGCTCAGGATCGAATCCACCGCCTGCTTGACCAACTCGAGGGATCCGCTGACCAGCGCCTCTGAGCGCCGTCTGCACCGATAGGTACCGGAGGGCGCAATAGGCCGAACATGTACCCCTCATTCTTGTATATTCTGTGGCGAACTCAACAACGTATCACTGCACCCCCTGCCCACAGGACCTATGACCGATAAGACGCCTGAAGCATCGCCCGGCCTGGCAGGCTTGCTCAACCGTCGCTTCATCTCGCTGCTCGTGGTCTCCTTCCTCTCGAGCTTCGTCTCCTCACCCCTCTACTCGCTGCTTCCGGTCTACGTGGACCGCGCCCTCCTGCGGCCACCCATCTTCTCCGGCTTCCTCAAGGCCCTGTTCCTCATCCTGGGCGGTCTGTTCGCCGTTCCGGCCGGAATGCTCTGCGACACGCTCGGTATCAAACGCGTCTTTCTGCTGGGGATTCTGGGGCCGCTCCTGGCCGGCTGTGTCTTCCTCACCGGCGATCCCTACCTGCTGACCGCCCTCTGTATCGGTCTGGGCATCACGTTCGGCTTCAGCAGCACAGGGGGCCAGAGCTACCTCCTCGGGGCCGTGGCACCCTCGGTCCTGGGCATCGCCTCGGCCGGCTACTTCCTGGGCAGCACGCTGGGCACCGCCTCCGGCAGCCTCTTCGCCGGCCCAATCGCAGACAACATGGGCTACGAGGCGCTGGGCCACACCGCGCTGATCGCGGCTCTGTGCCTCGTAGCCGGCGCCGCGATGATCGTGCCGAGCCTGCCTCGCAGCACCGAGACGCCACCATCGGCCATGCGTTCGCTCGCCGGGTATCTGGCCCTGCTGCGGCGCCGCGAGGTGCGCCTCCTCCTGGGCATCCGCTACCTGCCCACCTGCTACTGGGGTATCGTCACGCTGCTCATTCCCCTGCTCATCTCGCGCATCTCGGGCACCAACACATCGGCCACCACCTACACGGCCATCAGCCTGACCGTTGCCGGAGGCTTCCAGATCCTCACTGGACGGCTCTGCGACCGGATCGGACGCTGGCGGCCCATCCTCACGGCCGCGACCTGCGTGGCCGTCAGCGCCCTCGGTCTCACCCTCACAGGGCACACGCTACTCGGGCTCTACATTTTCGGCGTCGTGGCGTCGGCGTCGGCCTGGTCCCTCTCCACCACGATGCCCGGCCTGCTCCAGATCACGGCCCACGAGGGAGAGAAGGGCCGCGTGGTGGGCATCGCGCACGTGGCGTGGAGCGCCGGGATGCTCTCGGGGAACCTCGGCGGAGGCAAGCTCATCGAGTGGGGGGCGGCACTCCCCTTCGGGATCGGCTTCATCCTGTGCGTTGGTGCCGTGGCCTGCGGCATCGGCCTCTACCGCTTCCACCGGGCCACCGACACACCTGATGCCGCGCGGGGTGAATGAGTTGTCGCACACGGGGCGGTTGGTATATTGGTAGCAGGACCCACAGACTGAGGATTCGAATGACAGTCCACGACAGCACGGTCACGAGCCTGGCCCTCCCAGGGGTCTTCGAGACCGACGATCCCAAGATCCAGATGGTGCGGCAGCCCATCGGCAGGGGATCGTTCACCGTCTTCCGTAAACCCAGGACGCCCGATCCGTTCATCAACCCGAAACTCACCTCGGTCGGCCCGGATGAGAGCGGCGTCGAGCGGTTCTGGATGTCGTGCGTAAACTCCCTATGCGGCACGACCAGCTTCCTGATCGATGAAGAGGGGGCCTATCGAGCCTATGATTGGACGGTCGGCGAGGGCATCCGAAGCATCTACGCCGTGGCGCAGGCCGATCCGGACACGCTCTGGCTCGCCGGGGGCGCCGGAACCGTCTTCGTCAGGCTCACGCTGTCGACGGGCGCGTATACGACCTATCCCAGGGGTGGCGGCCGGTTCGTGACCTCCGGAATGGTGCTCGACGAGGAGACGGGCAAGCTCTTCTGTGGCGCCCAGACCGCTCTGGAGTCGTTCGACACCCGGACATGCAAGTCCGTCCGGCTCTACAGCGGTGACGACCTGCCACCGGAGAACTTCCAGCACGACTGGTGGCGGAACGCCGACGGCAGCTACGGCACCGTGATGATCACACCCGGACTCACCTACCTGCGGTGGGATCCGAGATCGGAATCCATCGACTGGCAGCGGCTCACCGGCGACCCACATCACCCATCGATTCCTCTGGTCCGGCAGATCGGCTACGCCGAGGATGGCAGGGCCTACCTTCCTCACCTGGGCTGGCTCGACGGTGCATCCGGATGCTTCACTCCCCACGAGAACCCTCCGGCCGAGGAGGCATGCTGGTTCGGCCGGAAGGGCCGCCGGGTCTATGGGATCCAGCACGACCCGCTCAACAATGCCGGTCGGTTCCTTGAATGGGACACGACCACGGGTGGGGCGCGCACCCTCTTCACCGCACCGGACACCCCGACGCTGAACTGCGCATTCACCCACGAAGGCAAGATCGTCCTCGTCGACGTCTACGGCCTCTTCCGCCGATACGATGCCGTCACCGGAGCGCTCGAGCGGACGCGCGCCATCGAAACCGAACGCGAGCACCTCTGCAACGCCATCATCCCCGCGGACGGGAAGCGGATCGTAGGTACCCCCTTCATCTCTCAGAATTTCTGGGTCTTCAACACCCGGCGGAAGAGGGGCGTGTACGGCGGGCGGGCAGCGGGACGTGGGGGGCAGGTCGACTATGCCATGCGCGTGAACGGCAAGGTCTACTTCGCGGCATACACCGGCGGACAGCTGACCGAGTTCGACCCCGGGGTGCCCGCCGGATTTCCGCGGAATCCGCGCCTTGTGGCCCAGGTGGAACAGGGCAACCATGGGACCGGCATCACCACCGACGGCAACGTCGTGTGGGCCTCGTTCAGACCCAGCTATGGGACGCTCGACGGGGCCATGGTCCGGTACGACACCCGGAGCGGCGCCGCCAGCACCAGCGTCATCGATGGCCAGCACATCCTCAGCCCGATGTACGATCACGCCGCCGGAAGACTCGTCGCCGGTACTTCCTTTGTCTCCGATTGCGATACTGCGGAACCGGTGTACGACCACGCCTTCGCGGTCTCACTCGACCCGGATACGATGGAGATTCGTCAGAGGGTGTCCGCTCCGGCCGGCATCCTCGGCATTCAGGCCTGCGGCCCCATCGGGGACGGGCGCTGGCTGATGCAGGGCGGCGCTGATCTGTACGCGTTCGATTCCGAAGGAGAGGGCCTGGTCCCGTTCGACGGCCCCTCCGATCTCTCGGGTGATCCCAGGGGATGGGTCTACGCGGGAGAGCCCGGCATCTTCATGGTTCAGACCGACGAGACGTTTCTCCTGTGGGACGCGGTGCAGGGCACCCTGAGGACCGTTGCTCGACACGAGGCCGGATTCATCCGCCGCTGGTGGATCCATGGGCCGGACATCTGCTTCGACTGTGGGCGGTACGCGGCGGTCTGGCGTAAGTGGCGCTCCTAGGGATCGGGCAAGTGGCAGAGACTTTGGCGGGCTTCGAATGGCGCCCCAATGCGGTGAGAGGTGAGAAGGCAGAAGTAAGAAGAAAGCCAAGCACCTGCCTTTGGCAGGTCAAGTAAACCTTACCTGGAGGAAGGCATGTCCGAGAGATCCCTCAGAATCCTGGCATTCGGCGCCCACCCCGACGACTGCGACGGCAGGGCCGGTGGCGTGGCGATGAAATACGCCGCACTGGAGCACCAGGTCCGTTTCGTGTCCGTAACCAACGGCGATGCCGGACACCACGAGATCGGCGGGATCGAACTCGCCAGAAGGCGGCGGGCGGAGGCGGAGGCGGCCAGCGCCATCGCCGGTATCGAATACCACGTGCTGGACGTGCACGACGGTGAGCTCGTGCCCAGCCTGGAGAACCGGAAGCTGATCATCCGGATGATCAGGACCTATACCCCCGATCTCATCCTGACCCATCGGCCCAACGACTATCACCCCGACCATCGGTACACCGCCATCCTCGTGCAGGACGCCGCCTATATGGTCACGGTGCCCAACATCTGCACGGACGTCCCTGCCCTGGCCCACAACCCCGTCATCATGTACATGAGTGACAACTTCCAGAAGCCCGCCCTGTTCGATCCCGATGTCGCGATCGACATCGATGACGTGGCGGAACGGAAGCTGGACATGCAGCACTGCCATACCTCTCAGATGTACGAGTGGCTCCCGTACAACGCCGGCCGGCTTGACGAGGTGCCGGAATCCCAAGAGGACCGCCGGAGGTGGCTGAAA
>JASLMQ010000013.1 GCA_030746455.1 Candidatus Latescibacterota bacterium | reverse complement strand
GGTGTTCAGAACGATCAGCGCCGCGATCAGCAGTGGAACGAACAGGTTCGCGAATCCCGACATCGATGTGGATCCGATGGAACTGTAGACCGTCACCTCGTCCCCGATCCCCACGAACATCGTCAACGAAACGCGAGACATGAAGTCCTCGATCGGCGGACGGATGTCCGAGGCCGGGACGCCGGACGGGTCCCGGAAGCTCGTAATCGCGATGGAGCGAAGCGTTCCCCCGATCTCCATCACGAACTCGAAGGGCAGAAGCACCGTGTTGCTCGCGTCGAGGTGGACGAAGGCCTCGATCGGCTCGGCCCCCATCAGACGCGGATCCTGACTCAGGTTCCGCCAATCGCTGGTGCCTGCCGTCTCCATGGTTGTATCGATGGGCGTGAGGGTCTCATCGTCCATGTCCTTGATCTGATCGAGGGCGCGAGAGTCCAGAACCCCGATCACGTCGAACGGCATCCCAAGCATACGAACGCGACCCCTCCCGGCGTTCACGTCCTCCAGCGAAATCCCCACAAGCTCCGCCAGCGCATCGGGCAGTACAACCGCCCTGCGCTCGCCTTCCCGGAACCACCGTCCCGCCAGGAGGATGCGCTCGACGTTCAGAACATCCGCCTCCTGGGGCGTCACCCCAAGCAATCCGTTCGCAAAGCTTCGCTTCCCGGTGTCGGCCCCCTCGAAGTCGATGTAGGCCCGCTCACCCCGCTTCTCGGCGATGTAGAACGCCCGGGGAGCCACCAGCGCCTGCGGCCCGAAGTGGCTGTCCACGTACTCCAGCACCGAGGGCTGCAGACCCCGCCAGTTCCGGTCGCGCACCATGCCTCCCTGGTAGGGAGGCTGGTTGTCTCGCGGCAGCTTGTAGAACCGCAGATAGGTCTGCACCGATGTGAAGGACAGAACCGTGAAGGTCAGCAGGGTCAGCGTGATGGCCGTCAGCGCCGTCCGCAAGGGCCGCTTTCTGAGATTGGAAATCCCAAGCGTGAAGGCCACCATCGTCGCCGAAAGCCGACCCACGTCTTCCTGGTAGACCCCCGTGGCGGCCTGTCTGGCCTTCTTGACCTCGGCCGTGAACTTCGAGACCACGATGACGATGGCCACGCCGCCCAGCGACATGATGACGAAGGCCAGGAAGATGATGTACGGCGAGTTGGAGAGCTTGAAGGCCGGGTGTACCCATCGCAGGGCCAGGAACATGAGGACGAAGATCGACGTGAAGGCGATCAGTTTCTTCTGGATCTCCGGGAACCCGAAGAGCAGCCGCTCGCAGAAGAAGGAGAATGGGAGCAGCAGCACGAAGTAGAATATGATGCCTCGCACCGTATCGTTGGCGGTCTCCTTCACCTCGGGATAGCCCCTCGCCTCAAGCCCCCAGGCCTCACGCGCGGCGGCGATGAACCGGTCGTAGAGCCTGTTCTCCAGGTGCTGCTTCGCCGTCAGGAGCGATTCCCGCGCCCGGCTGTGGAGCCGGGAGAGCCGCTGGTTGGAAACGCCATAGCGTGCCAGCTGCTTCATCCGCACGTCGTCGACGATCCACATGTCCTGCGCGGTCTTGTATGACGGCAGCGAGATCATGCCGCCGTCGGCCACATATCCCACGCCCAGCGACCGCTTGAGCACGCGATTGTCGACCTCCTTCGGATCCACGGGATCGAGCAGCAGGTCTTCGGGGGCGTTGCTCAGCAGATACTTGATCCCGAACAGACCGCTGCTCATCAGGATCTTGATCCGCTTGCCGGGCGGCGCGAACACCACGGCCGCCTGGGTCACATCCCCCTCCTTGGTGCCCTGGTTGGCCACGTACCGGTACCCGAACTGATACGGCTCGCTGTTGGCAGGATTCAGCACATGTATGTGATCCAGGACCGACAGATAGCTCGAATCCACGATCTCGAAGAGCGACAACGAGCGACACTTGAACACCACCTGCATCATCTCATTCTCCCACCAGCCGTATCGCTGCACCAGCGGGAACTTGCCGGTCTTGCCGTCCGGTCCCGCCCCCTCCCTGCCGAAATCCGGCGCCGAGATGATCTCCCCATGGTCGCCGATTTCGTAGGCCAGGATCTCGTTGGTGAACCGGTTCCTCATCACGTCGAAGGCGAACCATCCTGTGCGCTCCACCACATCCTTCGAGGCATACAACGGGCCCCGGCTGGCAGGTCCCTCGTAGATGGGGCCCCGAGTGGTCTGCGTGACCATGAGGGTGCGCACCCCGGCCAGACTCGTCGGGCCCGGCTGCTTGTAGGTGACCAGGGCACCAGGCACCGGCACCCTGGGTAGCGCGAAATCGATGTTCCGGTCGAACCAGAGGATCTGGCCGCTCAGGCGGTGCGCTCGGTCCATAAGCCTCAGCTGGTTCTCGCGAAAGAAGGCCGGGTCGTTCCCCGCCCGGACCATCATACCGGCCACCGTCCGCACCTGCGCCGCCAGGCGGTCGAATGCCATCTCCTCCGGCAGGTCCATCGGGGTATCCGTGCGCGACCGGCTATCGTACAGGGTCGCCAGCGTCATCGCCTCGTAGCCTACGAAGACCGCCGCCTCGCTGTCGAACCCCAGGGGAACCGGCATGTACGACGTCCACGGCCGTTTGGCGGGTGCCACCACGTCGGTGTAGCGCTCCTCGCCGGGGAAGAGATCACGCGCATAGGTGCGGAAGTCGTGCGAATACGGCGTCAGGAGGTTCTTGAGATACTCGTCCGTCGCCTTCTTCGTGTTGTAGAACGTGCCCACTGCAAAGCCGCCCACCTCCTTGCTCCGGCTGGACAGATCCAATCCCACGAACAGGCTGAAGTCGATGCGATCGCCCTCGGGGATCCGGCTGCGGAAATGGTCGCTCGTCCGCGAGTGGCGGAATACGAAGTCGTTGATGCCCGAGAGGCCCTCGAAGTGCGCCGAGGTAGCCAGGAACAGGAAGGAGTACTTGTGTCCATGTGTCTTGAGCGCCCGGATGATCTCGAGGAGGGCTGCAGTCCCGGACGCGCTCTCTGCCCCCCGGGCCAGCGCCGGAACGACGGACATGGCATCGTAGTAGGCCTCCACCACGATCAGCCGATCTCGCCACCGTCTATTGGGTCTGCCGGGAATCGGCTCGTCGGAGCCGGAAAGATACCCGTAGACGTTGTGAGCCGGCACCGTGTCCCAGGTCATCCGGGAGGTCAGATGGACGCGGCTCCCATCGGACGAGGCCAGCTCGAGCAGACGCTCCGCACCGTCCTTCTCGACCCAGAACCGAGGAACATTGACCGGTACCTCGAGGAACTTGTCCTCGGCCTCGCCTCGTGTCACATTCCCGTCGTCGTAGAAGACGATAGCGCGTGCGCCGAGGGTCATCGCATTGAGGTAGTTCTGGCCGCATCCGAAATCCATCAGGACGATGCTGCCGTCCACCAGGAGCCCGTTGAGGTCTTCGAAAGTTCCCTTCCCGCCATAGATCAGGTGCCCCCCAACGCCCTCTGCAGGAAGACACGGTGTCCGCACATCATTGGGCCACAGGCCATGGATCGGAAAGGCCTCTCCGGTTCCGTCGATCCGTAACTCGCCTCCCCGATCGATCGGCACGGTCACCTCGAATGTCTCGTCGGTGATCTGCTCGAGTCCGAGCGTCTCGAACTGCGACCGGATGTACTGGCGGGCAGCCAGATCCCCGCCGTAGCCCACCATCCGAGACGGCATTCGGGTCAGCTCGGCCACGTGGTCCCGCACGCGCCCCTCGGTGATCGTGTCCACCACCCGCCGGACAGCCTGGTCCCTCGCCGAGAGATCTCCCACGGTCTCGGGCGGTGGCGGCACCTGCCGGATGTCGAGCGCGTCCCTCAGGGTGTCCGACACATCCTCCGGATCGAACACGACGACGAGGGCCAGAAGGGCCAGCGGGACAACTGCAAGGACAGATCTACCGATTCGTCTGAGCATCTTGGTTCCCTATCTAGCGTGTCGGGGTTGGGGTGTCGCGCTTCGAGGGATCAACACCGAATGTCGAATGTCGAACAAGCAACTCCGAATGTCGAAGTGGTAGCTTCTGCATTCGACATTGCCTGTTCGTCATTCGTTATTCGCCTTTCCTTCCACTTGGTTACCGTACCCAGTGCACCCACGGATGCAGCTGGTGTCCCGCGCCGGGGAAGAAGAAGACGTCGATCAGGAACCCGCAGGCGATCCCCATCACGTGCCCCGCCAGGAGACCGAGGAACAACGGTTCCGCCCTCCGGTAGAGCGTGATGCCTCCCACCCGCAGGATCAACGACTTGCAGCTCCAGGCCAGGAAGAGCGTGAGCGCGAAGTT
>JASLMQ010000012.1 GCA_030746455.1 Candidatus Latescibacterota bacterium | reverse complement strand
CTGAATCTATCGAGAACGCCTCTCAGCATCTTGGGCTCCGTCTCCTGTCTGACCCAGCGATCCAGCGGAACGGAAGGGGGCCGACTCTCGTAGGCCGGCCCCCTCTATGTGCGTCAGCTCGCCGTGTCTCGGGTGCTTCTTTAGAACGGTTCGGGTCTCAACAGCTCCAGCAGCCTCTCCAGGTCATCATCGGAATAGAACTCGATCTCGATCTTGCCTATGGTCCCTTTCCTGGAGATCGTCACCGCGGTCCCAAAGTGCCGCTGCAGGTCTTCCTCAACGGCCACAACCTGAGGGTCTCTGTCCCGAGGCTGCGCTTCGGGCTTTTGGGGCTTGCCATCGCGACACCCCCTGACAAGCTCTTCGACCTTGCGCACGGACAGACCGCGAACCACGATCTCCTTGCAGAGGGCGGCCTGGAGGCGGTCGTCGTCGAGACCCAGAAGTGCGCGCGCGTGACCCATCGAGATCTGGTCCGACTGGAGCGCTTCCCTCACCTCCGGGGACAGGTTCAGAAGCCGCAGCGTATTGGCCACCGTGGACCGATCCTTGCCGACCTTCTCTGCGACCTCCTCCTGGGTCAGCTCGCATTCCTCCATCAACGCCCGATAGGCTCGGGCTTCCTCGATCGGGTTGAGATCCTCCCGCTGGATGTTCTCGATCAGCGAGACCTCCATCATCTCCTGATCGGTCGTCACATCGAGCACGAGTGCGGGCACGGTCTCGAGATCGGCGAGTTGGGCCGCGCGCAGGCGCCGCTCGCCCGCGATCAGCTGATACCCGTCCCCGAACCGGCGCACCGACAGGGGCTGTATGATCCCCTTCTCCCGGATCGACTGCGCAAGCTCGTCCACCCTGTCGGGGTCGAATGCCGTTCTCGGCTGATGCGGATTGGGCTCGATGTCGGTAACGGCCAGATCGTACACACGCCTGGCATGGTCCTGTGAGGCATCCGCAGACTCGGCCGAATCCGCCGCGGCGTCCAGGTCGGCTCCCGGTATGAGTGCCCCCAGCCCCTTTCCAAGGGCCTTGCGTTGCTTACCCATGGTTGATGACCTCCCCGGCCAGGTTGATGTAGCTCTGCGCACCCGGGCACATGATATCGTAGAGTATGATGGGCTTGCCGAAGCTGGGCGCCTCGCCCAGCTTGACATTCCGCCCGATGACGGTCTGGTAGACCTTGTCGCCGAAGTGGGACCTGGTCTCTTCTGCTACCTGCCGCGAGAGGTTCAGGCGCCCGTCGAACATGGTGAGCAGGACTCCCTCGATCCGTAGACTGGGATTGAGGTGCTTCTGAACCAGCCGCAGCGTGTTGAGCAACTTGCCCAGGCCTTCGAGGGCGTAGTACTCGCACTGGATGGGGATCAGGACGGAGTCCGCCGACGTGAGGGCGTTGAGCGTGAGCAACCCCAGGGAGGGAGGGCAGTCGATCACGATGAAGTCGTAGTCGTCGCGGACCGAATCAAGCGCACTCTCGAGGCGGCGTTCCCTCGAGATGATACTTACCATCTCCACCTCGGCCCCGGTCAGCCGGATGCTCGAGGGTGCAATGCTAAGGAAGGGGACTTCGGTCTCCCGAACGGTCTCTGGGAAGGGGTGCTCCTGAAGCAGGACTTCGTAGACGGACGGGGCATCATCGGGGAGGTCGATGCCGCACCCGCTCGTGGCGTTCGACTGGGGGTCGATGTCCACAAGCAGCGTCGTCTTCTCCGCGGCGGCCAGGCACGCCGACAGGTTCACGGCCGTCGTGGTCTTGCCGACTCCACCCTTCTGGTTGGCAATCGCGATGATTCTGGACATGCCTGTGTGGGCTCTTACCGGACGGAGTCAAATCGACGGTTCTGCGCGGATGGCCGTGGGATAGGACGGCATGAATATAGGGCAAGGCACATGCAAAAGCAAGTCATGATCACAAGCTGTTGGGGTCCAGCCAACACAAGACCACAAGGTGTGCCCTTCACGGGCTCAGCAGGCGAGGGGAGCGAAGCGACGACACCGGCGAGGTGGGGGAGGAGGAGCTGGGCGTCCTGGGGAGGTGTCGGCCTGTCGCCGGGGAGTATCCCCGGGCCGAGACGCCCGGGGATACTCCAGCGGCGTTATACGTCGCGGGTGATGGTTTCTTTCTCCTCGATTACAGCCTGGGCCGCCGAAAGCCGGGCAATGGGAACCCGGAAGGGCGAGCAGGATACATAGTCCATGCCCACCCCGTGGCAGAACTTGACCGAATCGGGGTCCCCCCCGTGCTCGCCGCAGATGCCGACCTTGAGCGTCTTGCGGGTCTTGCGGCCCCGCTGGGTGCCGACCTCCACCAGGTGGCCGACGCCCTCCTGGTCCAGGCTCTGGAACGGGTCCTCGGGCAGCACTCCCTTGTCCACGTACTCGGCCAGGAACTTGCCGGCATCGTCACGGGAGAACCCGAAGGTCAT
>JASLMQ010000011.1 GCA_030746455.1 Candidatus Latescibacterota bacterium | reverse complement strand
CGCTCTGATCTATCTCTACGTCCAAAAGCAGCCCGTTGGCACCGACAAGATGCGCGAGATCTCGGAGCAGATCCATGAGGGGTCGATGGCGTTTCTGAAGCGTGAATACGGTGTGCTGGCTATCTTCGTCGCGTTGGTGTTCGTGTTGCTCTATTTCGGAATCCGTCCGGAGACGGCGGTCGCCTTCGTGGGTGGGGCGGCGTGTTCCATCTGCGCGGGCTTCTTCGGGATGAAATCGGCTACCAAGGCCAACGTTCGGACCACGTGGGCCGCCAACCAGGAGGGACAGGGCAAGGCCCTCAGCGTGGCCTTTTCCGGCGGGACGGTGATGGGCCTCTCGGTCGCGAGCCTCGGACTGCTTGGGGTGGGGATCCTGTTCTACCTCTATGGCAATCCGGAGCAAGCTGTCATCATCAACGGTTTCGCGATGGGCGCAAGCTCCATCGCGCTCTTCGCCCGTGTCGGCGGCGGGATCTACACCAAGACGGCGGACGTGGGCGCCGACCTGGTGGGCAAGGTGGAGGCCGGGATCCCAGAGGACGATCCGCGTAATCCGGCGGTGATCGCCGACAACGTGGGAGACAACGTGGGCGATGTGGCCGGCATGGGTGCCGACATCTTCGAGTCCTACGTCGGATCGATTGTTGCCACCATCGCCATTGCGGCCACGGGGGGTCCCGAACTCATCGCCAAGCTGTCCGCCGCCGGCTCCATGGAGCTTTCGAGCCGGATGATGGCCATGCAGCTGCCGCTCGTGGTTGTTATGCTGGGTCTGGTGGCCTCGCTGATCGGCGTCTTCTCCATGAGGGTTCTCCAGAAGCTCAACCCGGCGGCGGCCCTGCGGTACGCGTCTTTCATCGCGGCGATTCTTATGTTCGTCGCGAGTCGGTTCGCGGTGGAACGGATGGGTATCTCGATGGGTGTGTTCTGGGCCATCCTGTTCGGAGGGTTGACCGGGATAGTAATCGGGCTGCTTACCGAGTACTATACGGGCAGCAAGCCGGTGCGCAGGATCGCCGAAGCGTCGGAGACGGGAGCTGCAACCAACATCATATCCGGGCTCGCGGTGGGGATGGAGAGCACGGCGCTGCCGATTCTGGGCATCTGCGTGGCCATCGGGCTGGCCTTCCACTTCGCAGGCCTCTACGGCATCGGGATCGCCGCGGTGGGGATGCTGGCCACGGTGGGAATCACAATGGCGGTTGATGCCTATGGCCCGATCGCGGACAATGCGGGCGGCATCTCGGAGATGTCCGAGCTGGGGCCCGAGACACGTGAGATCACCGATGGACTCGATGCGCTGGGTAACACGACGGCGGCGATCGGGAAGGGATTCGCGATCGGGTCGGCGGCTCTGACCGCGCTGGCGCTCTTCTCGGCGTACACGACCACCGTGGGACTCAAGGTGATCGATATCACCTCTCCGATCGTGGTCATCGGGTTCTTTGTCGGTGGTGCAGTACCCTTCCTCGTTGCCGCACAGACGATGACGTCGGTCGGGCGTGCCGCCTTCCAGATGGTTGAGGAAGTGCGGCGCCAGTTCCGTGAGATTCCGGGGTTGATGGAAGGCACGGGGACGCCCGACACGCGTCGGTGCGTGGATATCAGCACGGTCGCGGCGCTCAGGGAGATGGTTTCTCCCGGTCTGGTGGCGATTCTCACCCCGGTGGTGGTGGGCTTCGTTCTGGGCCCGGAGGCGCTGGGCGGTATGCTGGCCGGGGCGACGCTTTCGGGCGTTCTGATGGCCCTGATGATGGCCAACGCCGGCGGCGCTTTGGACAACGCAAAGAAGTACATCGAGGCGGGCAACCTCGGGGGCAAGGGATCGGATCCCCACAAGGCGGCGGTCGTCGGCGACACCGTGGGAGACCCCCTGAAGGACACGTCCGGCCCCTCTATGAACATCCTGATCAAGCTTATGTCGGTCGTGTCCCTTGTGCTTGGTCCGATTCTCATCTAGGTACGATTCCAGGCTAATAATCCGGGGCCGCGGAATCCCGCGGCCACTCCACAAAGCCCCGCCCGGGACGGTGATCCCGGGCCTTACGTCCGAGGGGTGTCTCGAATGACGAAGAACTACGAGTTGACAGTGATGGTCGACTCCCAAATCCCGGATGAGGGAGTGGAGGAGGCCATCAAGCGGTACGAAGACATGATTGCGGGGCAGGGAGGCGAGGTCGTCAACATCGACCGCTGGGGTGCGCGGAAACTCGCCTATGAGGTCCGCAAGCAGCAGCAGGCGATCTACGCCATCTACCAGTTCCGCGGAGACGCAAAGGTCCTCTCTGAGCTGGACCGAAGCTGCAAGCTGGACGAGTCGGTGCTTCGCCACATGGTCGTAGCCGTCGAGGAGGAATTCGAGGTCGAGGAGGCAGAGGAAGAGCCTCAGGAAACGCCCGCCGAGGCGGAGGAGGAAGAAGAGGAGGTGCAGCCATGAACCGGGGGCGAGTGAAGGTCTGCCGCTTTTGCGAGGACAAGACGCTGACGATCGACTACAAGGATGTGCGGCTGCTCCAGCGGTTCATCACCGAGCGAGGCAAGATCATACCCCGACGGATGTCGGGGACGTGCGCGAGGCACCAGCGTGAAGTGACCCGAGCCCTAAAGCGGGCTCGCCAGATTGCGCTACTGCCCTTCGCTGCCGACTCGGTGCGATAGCTGCACGTGACCCAATCGCGGCGGGCTTGGAATCACCGAGGCCAGCGGTCGGGCGGGCTCGTGCTTGCTCTTGACAGAGGACTTGATAAAGGAACGCGATTCATGAAGGTGATACTTACGGAATCCATGGACCGGTTGGGAGACGCCGGGGAGGTCGTCGAGGTCAAGGACGGCTACGCCCGGAACTTCCTCATCCCCCGGAAACTCGCCCTGGTCGCCAACAAGGGCAATATGGCAGTCTACGAAGAGGTGCGCCGCCAACGAGAGGCGCAGAATACACGCGAGAAGCGAGAAGCCGAGAAGCTCGCAAAGGACCTGGTCAAGGCTTCCTGCACGGTCCCGGTGGCCGTGGGCGAAGAGGATCGGATCTTCGGTTCCGTCACGTCCCAGCAGATCGCGGACCTGTTGAAGGAGCAGGGATTCGACATCGGCCGCCGTGCGGTCGAACTCGAGGAGCCTATCCGCTCCCTGGGCGTCTACGACATCACCATCCGACTTCACGCCGAGGTCGAAGCCGTGGTCAAGGTCTGGGTGGTCAAGGAGTAGCAGCCTCTCAGGTCTCGAAAGGGCGCGCGAGACAGCGCGGGCCTTCGGAGCCCGGGCAGACAACACATGAACCACATAGGAGGCAGAGGACGGCCGCAGCGCTGTCTTCTGCCTTCTTTGTTTGGCCCGACAGCCCGGGGTGAACCACCGGGAGGAGGGAGCACCGTGCAGAACGCAGAGGATCTGCAGCATATCTTGCGCCGCATCGACGGCCGTGGATACCCGGCCTACAAAGACCTTCGAGGCGTGTACGACTTCGGAAGCTACCTCCTGCTCATCGACCATGTCCAGGGGGATCCCTTCGCGTCGCCAAGCCGGGTCCGGGTTCAGGTCCCGCAGGAGCTGGCTCGCTTCCCGGATGACACGTACCGATCACGGAACCGCCGGGTGGGGCTCTGCGATCTCCTGACGCGCAGGTTCGCCCAGGGCATCGGTGAGCTCACCCGAGGCCGGAGAGGAACAGGACGGAGCGGTGAGGTCCACATCCAGCGTCCCGGACAGGAGGTGCTGGAGCGAACGTCGGTACTCGTCGACAGGGATCGAGTGGAGGCACGGTTCACTATGGGCTTGCCCGCGCGCGGCAGACGCGTGATGGGGCACCAGGCGGAGGACATGTTCTTCGGAGAACTGCCGGCGATTGTTACTTCCTCTCTCTGGTTCGACCGGCACGACAGGGAGATTCTGTACTCGCACGTCGAGGCGATCGAGGATCAAGACGCGTTGCGGGAACAGCTTGCTGATCTCGGACTGGCGGCCTTCGTGCCGGAGGGGGCGGTGCTACCCCGGCGAAGCGGAGTGGACGACAGACCCATGGTCGGGAACAGGGCCGTCGCCTTCAAGACGCCCGAGCGCTTCCGGGTGACCATCGAGCTTCCGAACCGAGGCGAGGTGTCGGGTATGGGAATCCCGGTGGGGGTGACGTTGATCGTGGGTGGTGGCTACCACGGCAAGTCCACGCTGCTTAGGGCCCTGGAGGCAGGGGTCTACAACCGCATACCGGGAGATGGTCGGGAGCTCGTCGTGACGGTTCACGACGCGGTGAAGATCCGAGCGGAGGACGGTCGGCGCATCGAGCAGGTGGACATCCGCCCGTTCATCGGAAACCTGCCGTGCGACGGGGATACGTCGGCGTTCTCCACGGGGGAGGCCAGCGGCAGCACCTCGCAGGCCGCAAACATCATCGAGTCCCTCGAAGTGGGGACCTCCTTGCTGCTGATCGACGAGGACACATCGGCCACGAACTTCATGATCCGAGATCATCGGATGCAGGAGCTGGTGGCCGGCGAAAAGGAGCCGATCACGCCCTTCATCGACAAGGTGCGGCAGCTGTATGACGACCTGGGCGTCTCCACTATCGTGGTGATCGGGGGATCCGGAGACTACTTCGATGTCGCCGATCGGGTGATCTTGATGGATGCGTACCGACCGCGGGACGCAACCCATGCGGCTCTGTCCATTGCGAAACGCCACCAGACGGCGCGCAAGCATGAGGGGGGAGAGCGGTTTGGGCGTGTGACCCCGAGGATGCCGCTGGCCAGGAGTATCGATGCGAGCAGGGGACGCCGCAGGGCGAAGATCGCCATCCGCGGACGACACTCGATCTCGTTCGGTGAAGAGACGATCGATCTGTCGGCGGTGGCACAGATCGCGGACCCAGGCCAGACCGCGGCCATCGCGGATGCGATGCTCTACGCACGCGACCGGTGGATGGCCGACGATCGTACGATGCGGGAGGTCGTGGAGGGCGTCGTATCGGACTTCGAGCGGGAAGGGCTGGACATCCTGAGCCCACGGCACCTGGGCCACTACGTACTGCCGAGGAAGGCCGAGATAGCGGCGGCCATCAACCGGTTCAGAGCCTTGAGGGTGAGACAGAAGGCGGACCACAGACCACAGACCACGGACGACGGCTGACGGCGGCTCGGGAGATGTCAGAAGGCTGCGGTTTCGCTGTCAGCCGGATAGTGGACCTGGCGGTAGCCCTTCTCCTCGAGGTCGGCTTTGAGGGGCAGGGCCTCGCCGGGCTCACCGTGGACCAGAAACAGGTGCTGCAGTCGCTTGGGTGGACAGAAGTCCACGTACGCGAGCAACTCGTCGCGATCCGCGTGCGCGCTGAAGACGTCCATAGTCTTCACCTTGCACCGTACGGTGTGGCGCTCGCCGAAGATTCGAACCGTCCTTTCTCCGTCCATGATCCGACGTGCCAGCGTGTGCCGGGCGGCATAGCCGACGAAAAGGACCATGTTCTTGCGATCGCCGATGTTGTTCCTGAGGTGATGCAGCACGCGCCCGCCCTCGGCCATGCCCGATGCGGAGATGATGATGTGCGGGTAGGGCAATCCGTTCAGCTTCTTCGACTCCTCGACGCTGCCGACATACTTCAGCCTGCCGAACCCGAACGGGTCTTCGTGGTGTTCCAGGAAGTTCTGGTAGGTGTCGCGATCGAAGCACTCCGGGTGCGTGCGGAAGACCTGCGTCGCCGATGTGGCGAGGGGGCTGTCGACGAACATCGGGATCTCGGGGATGCGTCCCTCGTTGCAGAGCTTGTGAAGCATGTAGACGATTACCTGCGTCCGGCCGACGGCGAAAGCAGGGATGATGATCTTGCCGCCCGCGCCCGCGACCTCCCTCACGGTGTGGGCTAGCTCCTCCTCAATGTTTTCGTCGGGCCCATGGATCCGGTTGCCGTATGTGCTCTCCATGACAAGGACGTCGAGGTCCTGGAAGGGGTCGGGGTCCCTCAGAATCGGCACGTGATATCGTCCGAGATCACCGGTGTACCCGAAGCGGACCGTGCGCCCGCCCTCTTCGATCTCGAGCAGGGGACTCGAGGATCCCAGGATGTGTCCGGCCTCCTGGAAGGTGACATGGACCCCGGGAAGTATGTTGAGCCGCCTGTCGTACTGGACCCCGACGAAGCGGCTCATCGCCTCTTCTGCGTCGACTATGGTGTAGAGCGGCTCGATGGGCCCGTCTCCCCGACGCTTGCGTCGCTTGTTGACGAACTCCACGTCTCTCGACTGGAGAAAGGCCGAGTCGCGGAGCATGATCTGGCAGAGATCGGCCGTCGCCGCCGTGGAGTAGATGGGGCCGTCATAGCCGTTCCTGACCAGGTTGGGGATGTTGCCGCTGTGGTCGATGTGGGCATGCGAGAGCACGACGGCGTCGATCCGGGCCGGATCGTAGCAGTGCCTCCGGTTCCGCTGGTAGGTCTCGTCGCGGCGGCCCTGGAAGAGCCCGCATTCGATCAGGATGCTCTGTCCGTTCACGGACACGACGTACTGCGAGCCCGTTACCGTTTGAGCGCCGCCGCAGAACGTGATCTGCATAGCTCACCCTTCGTCAGGCCCTGTGGGTCCGATGCCCCGGCCTGGATCGGCCTGTAGGGGTATCATCCGAGCAGCGATCTGTAGATCTGGCAGGTCTGCTCGGCTATCCGGGTGTGGGTGTAGAGCCTGCGACACCGGCCCTCACCCAGCAGCCCCAGGTTGACCCTCAGCGTTGGCGAATCGGCCAGACGCTGGAGGCGCTCGGCGAGCTCGACGGCGTTGCCCTCGGGGAATACGAGACCCCCATCGCCGATCACCTCAGGTATCGCGCCGGAACTAGAGCCCACGACCGGTATGCCCAGCACCATGGCCTCCACGAGCACGTGCCCGAACTGCTCCGCCCAGAGCCTGGTGGTGAGCGACGGAAGGACCAGGACGTCCATCCGGCGCAGGTAGCTCTCCACATCGTGGAAGGGTACCGAACCGGTCATTTCGACCCGGGCGGCGACCTGCAGCCGTCGCGCCATTTCGGAGAACGCACTCCTGGCCGGGCCATCTCCCACCATGAGCAGCCGGCTGTCATCGGGCAGGGACGCGAAGGCCTCCAGCAGCGAGAAGACACCCTTCTCCTCGATGAGCCGTCCGACAAACCCGACAGTGTATGGGCCGGGAGGGTGATGCGGGTATCGTTCGTCCGTCTTCCTGGCGGTCACGCCGATCTGGGGCATCGTGCCTATCCGTTCTCGGGCGATGCCCTTCCTGATCAGCACGTCCTTCGCGTCTCGATTGCCCGCAATGAGATGGTCGGCATTGTGGATCGTGTAATGCTCCACGAAATGACGGATCGGTCGGTGGCGGTGGTAGAGGTTCTCCCACGAGAAGAACACCGTTCGGGCCCGGGTGTCCAGCCGGTTGAGCAGGATGAGCTGGAACGCGGAGAGGCAGAGGAGATCGGTCTCGAGGTGCAGGATGTCCGGCCTTTCCCTTCTAAGGATCCTGGATAGGGCGATCCAGGGAAACATGAATCGGCCGTTGCTGCCGCTGAAGTGTACCGGGATGGGGAAGGAGCGGTAGCACGCATCTTCAGGAGTGGGCTCGAAACGGGTTTCGCGGAGTGGGTGCTTCCAGGACCTGGGGACCAACAGGCACAGGTCCACATCGGGTTGGGCCGACAGCGC
>JASLMQ010000010.1 GCA_030746455.1 Candidatus Latescibacterota bacterium | reverse complement strand
TACATCTATCAAGACGACGGGAAGCAACGTGATATCATTCCGCTGCTGGTGGAGGTCGGTGTGGATGTGATCGCCGGTCTGCAGCCTCCCGAGGTTGGTGATGTCGAACTGAGCAAGGCCAAACGACTATGCCGGGATAGGGTCGCGCTGATGGGCGGTTTGGACCCCTGCTACACGTTCGATCGAGGCACACCCGAGGGCGTGCGCCAGGCTGTCCGACAGGCAATCGAGGATGGAGGTGCAGGAGGAGGGTACGTCTTGGCGACCGCCGAGGCGGTGGCGCCTGAAACGCCAGCCGGATGCTTGCGTGCGGCCGTTCAGGCCGTGAAGGACTTTGGTGTGTACGGGCGAACCCTCTAACTCAACCAGTGCCATCACTGTGGCGCAGCCTGTTGTGTAGAGCCACGACCTGACAACCAGGAGGAAGCGATGAGACCCGTAGGATTCGTCGGTGTCGGCAAGATGGGACGTGGGATGTGTGAGAACATCATCAAGAAGGGGTACCCCACGTCCGTGTTCGATGCGGATCCCGATACGCTCGCCCATTTCGCCGACAAGGCTACAACAGCGTCGTCCAGCCTCGACGTGTTCCTCGCCAGCGAGGTCACGTTCCTGTCGTTGCCCAACTCCAACGTGGTCGAAGCCGTCACGGGTGAGTTCCTGGAGCAGGATGTCACCGGCAAGACGGTCGTGGATACCTCGACCAGCTATCCCGAGTCGACCAAAGAGCTCCACGCCAGGTTCACCGCCGCCGGGGGGCAATACCTCGACGCGCCATTGCTGGGCGCACCGTCCGACACGGCGGCGGGAACGGCGCCCTGTATGATCTCCGGTGACCGGGATGCCGTCGACAGTGTCCAGGACATCGTCAGCAGCTACGCCACGCCCATCAGCAATATGGGCCCGATCGGATCCGCACACACGGTCAAGATCGCCATGAATTTCCAGGGCCTCATGTATGCGGCGCTGGCCGCCCAGATGTTCCCGCTGATGGAGAAGCTGGGCATCGACACGAAGAACCTGTTCGAGATCATGAACGAGGGGCCGTTCGGCAACGCCGTCTTCGACTTCTACGGTCGTAAGTTCGTGGACAGGAACTACCGGATGGACTTCGCGCTCGAGATGTGCCTCAAGGACATGGTCTACATGAAGCGTCTCTACGACCAATTCAACGTGCCCGCCTTCCTCCTGGACGGCGGGCTGAATCTCCTGCGTGAGGCCATCAAGGAAGGGAGGGGAAAGCACGACACTTCTGAGATGGCCGCGGTCGTCTATCAGTATCTCGGGCTGGATCCAGGAGAGACCCCATAGACCCAGATAGGTGATGGAGAGATCATGCACAGCAGTGATCTGAGGGGCACCGATTTTACGATGAGGTGGCGTGGCAAGCCCGTCACGCACGCGGAGTTCTTCTCGGCGTTTCGAGACAGGGACCGTGTCGGTGTACTGACCCCGCATCGGTGCGAGGCGTTGGGCGGTCTCACGTTGACGATGGCCTATGTCACGGCGTTCTATGACCGCTACCGCGAGCGGAGTTCAGAGTTCTTCGCCTACCCGGATTTCTTCACCTTCCAGCGTGAATCACCCTGTGCCGACTACTGCGCGTGCGACATCTGGCCTGCCCACAAGAACGTCCACGTACAGGAGGACGCGCAGCACACCGCCGAAGCCATCACCCATCGGGGGGTGAACGTCCTGTTGGTGCCGGACGGGGACCCACGTGAAGCCGAGATCGCGGAGGTAGAGCAGGTGAGCCTCGCACGCGACATCGGCCGCTGTTTCGCCTATGGGGAGACAGGCACAGTTGAGCGACCCGATCTGGCCGTGGAGTGCCGTGGCGACCTCCTCCGCGATTATGCACGAGGCATACTGAACTCCGTGCCCGATAGTGCTGAGGTGGAGAAGCAGCGGGAGCGATATCTGGAGCGAATGGCAGCCGACACGCTGTGTCAGACGTTTCGCGAACTGAGCCTGAATGAAGCCCTGCAGAGAATCTAGGCAGCGTGCGGAGGGGGTAGCCAGACATGGACTTCGCGGAATGGGTGCAGGTTGTCACGCAGACTGTCACGACCCTGGTTGCCGTGGTTATGGCATGGCTTGCGTACCAGGCCTACCTCAGGACCCCGGTGCAGGAGCCCGAGGCGGAGCCTGAAGAGGCGGCAGCCGAGGAGGTCCCGAGTGCCCAGCGGCGGCAGATGGTCTTTCAGACCTCCAAGCAGACCACCTGGCTATATGTGACCGACCACGGGCTGGAGTGCCATCTCGGCGACAGAGCGCGGGAGAGCAGCACGCATCAATGGGTCCTCCTGCCGGACGAGTGCCGCAGAATCCTTTCCGAGCGCTGGTATGGCGTGAATCCCACCTACAAGGCCAGGACCGGATTGTTCCGAATCGGGACCCACAGAAACTGGCTCTACTCGAAGAAGCTCTTTCCCGACCCGCAGGACCTGGAGATGACGATCGAGGAGCTGCTTCGTGAGGCAATCGCATGACGGTCGACTCCGACAGCTCGGCACAGAACACCAAGACGGACGTTGCCGAGAGGGCCGCAGATCAGCTAGGGCCAGAACGGGCCGTCCAGCCGCTGCGGTAGCGTAGGAATCGTCTCGGCCGCGAGAAGGTATCCTTGCCGGCACGAGAGAGAGTCCCATACCTATGGTCCCAGAGCCCACCAGCGGCACAGGCCCCCTCACAATGGATATCTGTCGCAGCACGCTCGGCCACATCCGAAATGACTGGCCGCTCATCTTTCCGCTGAAGGATGAGGTTCTGATGCTGGTCTGGTGCGAGTATTACACGACCCAGCCGTCTCGGGTCCTTCGTGAGCCCTATGAGCCCATGGTCAGCGGGGATTGGTACCCCTGTCGCATCTCGGGAAAGGTCTCGACGGACAGGGGATGGTCCTGGAGCGAAACCATCACGTTGCAGGACAACGTCGAAGCCCTGAACGTCAAGCACCCGAATCTGCTGCGCCTTGCCTCGAATCCGGACGAAATCCTGTTCATCTACACGGTACGATACACCGAATGGAAAGAGATCCGCGTCTTCATGAAACGCTCGAACGATGAGTGCGAAACGTGGGGGCCGTCAGAGCAGATCTCGTCATTGCCCGGGATCCACTATCTGATGGCCGACCGAATCCTCCAACTCGACTCGGGCAGAATCATCCTTCCCACCTTCCATTCGGAGTCCGGTCTCCCGTTCGACGCGTTCTGCTACTACTCCGACGATGACGGCCGGTCCTGGGGCGCAAGCGAGACCAGGATGGGCCTTCCGGGCCATGGCGCCCAGGAGCCATCGGTGGCTGTTCTGAGAGACGGTTCCTTGCTCGCCGTACTCAGAACATCCCTGGGAACGCTCCACAGGTCGAATTCCTATGATGAAGGAGAGAACTGGACACAGCCGGTTTCGACCGGCCTCCCGTCGCCGGCGTCCACGCCACTGCTCAAGAGGATCCCGACTACGGGTGACCTGTTGCTGATATGGAACCACGTGTATGATCCAGACCATGCCGACTTTCAGAACGGGCACGGGCCGCGAGATCCGTTGACCATGGCGATTTCCAGGGATGAGGGCGAAAGCTGGGAGAATGTGAAGGACATCGAGAGTCGCCCTGGAGGCGCGAGCTCGACACCGGCCGTCACGTTCGTGGGTGATGAGGTGCTGCTCACCTACAATACGCAGGGCGTGCGGTTGCCCGAGCACGAGAAGATGGGGATCCGGCTCAAGATCATCCCGGTAGAGTGGTTCAATCAGTAAAAGGGACGAGCTTGTCTGGGCATTGTCGACGCTGAGCAGCTGATCACTCTCAAGATTGGTGGGCAAAGCGATGTCAAGAACATTCCAGGATCTGGAGAGGGGCGTCGTCCTCGCGGAACTGGGCGGACACGGAGACGGGCCCTACTGCGCAAAGCACGCGGCGGACGCCGCCCTGGCGATGATGGGCACCTACATCGTCGACCCGGGAGACGATGTCCCCTATCCGGAGGACTTCGTCTTCAAGCCGGACAGGTCGGGCTACCTGCCCTACTTGCGGGAGCATATCGCGGCAGGTCGATCCGGCGGCGCAAAGATCGGCGTTAGCGTTGCCACCGTTGAGCTTGCCCACACGCTGGCGTTCCTGGCCGCGGCCGAGGCCGCAGGAGCCGACTATGCCTCCCTCTGTGCACACTCTACTATGGACATGTTCGTCAGCGAGCGCTTGGGCGAAGAGCTGTGTCGACGTAAGAACGCACAGCTCCTGGAGGAGTGGGCGGCAGCGATCCTGGGTGCCATGACGATCCCCGTCATATTCAAGATCGGCCTGACGGACCCTGAGGACACCCTGGGCGCGGTCGACATCCTGGCGGACAAAGGCGTACCGATCGTGCACATTAACCTGGAGGAGACACATACCGGGTCCGAGGGACTGCGGTTCCTCGAGCAGCTCACCGGCCGGTGTCAATGCCTGATCGCGGGCGGAGGCATAAGGAACCTCGAAGACGCCCGGAGGGTCCTCGACACCGGTGCGAACGCCGTGGCGATTGGCACCGCTGCAATGGAAGATCCCGGTCTCTGCGGATCGATTCAGGAAGCCCTGCGGTCAGGAGAGACTCCGTAGGAGAGCCAACCCATAGCTCCCAGATCGGCAATGAAAGCCCAACGCCTCATCCCGAAGGAAGCAAGAGACCGCATCGCCCAACGGGTGGACACCGATCCGCATGCACCCCGCTATCACTTCATCGCGCCGGAGGGCAACGCCGTGCCCTTCGACCCGAACGGGGCGCTCTTCTGGAGGGGGAGTTACCATCTCTTCTACATATTCCAGAACCGGGAGCTTCCCCGCGGGGGACACTGCTGGGGACACGCTTCCAGCGCCGATCTTCTCCACTGGGAGTTCCACCCCACGGCACTTGCCCCGTCGCCTGGCGATCCTGAGAGGGGCATTTTCAGCGGGAATGCCTTCATCAGCAAGGAGGGCATTCCGACACTGGCCTACTACGGCATCGACGCGGGCATCTGCCTCGCCCAGAGCTCGGAAGATGATCTCAGTGTATGGACCAAGCTCTCGGAGAACCCGGTCATTCCCAGGCCGACCGAAGGACAGCCGGGCTGGGACGTCTACAACGTGTTCGACCCGCACGTCTGGATCGAGGACGACGCTTACTACGCCATTCTGGGCGGCCAGGTCAAACCGCACGACATCCGCGATACGGCCTACCTCTTCCGCTCGGACGACCTGGTTCACTGGGAATATCTCCGTCCTTTCTACAGCCCGCATCCCGATTGGACGGAGCCCATCGAAGACTGCGCTTGTCCGGATTTCTTCAAGCTGGGCAATCGCCACGTTCTGTGCTGCATCAGCCACTCGCATGGGACCCGCTGCTATCTCGGGCAGTATCGGGATGCGGTCTTCGTACCCGAAGAGCACCATCGAATGAACTGGCCCGGGGGCTCCTGTTTTGCATCCGAAAGCCTTCTGGACGGCCGCCAACGCCGGGTATTCTGGGCGTGGGTCGTTGATCAGCGCAAGGGTGAGGGAACCGTCAACAGAGAGCTCGGGGTCATGACGATGCCAAGGGTGCTGTCGCTGGATGCCGGTGGGCAACTCCGGATAGAACCTGCCCAGGAGATCGAATCCCTGCGCCGAAATCGACGCCACTCCGGATGCCTTGAGGTCGAGCCCGATTCCGATCTCCGATTTCCGGACATCGAGGGCGACTGCATGGAGATCGCCCTGGAGGCCGTGGTGCCAGAAGCCGGCACGTTCGGCATCAAGGTGAGGATGACGCCCGACGGCGAGGAGCAGACCTCCATCGTTGTGGACACAGCTGCTCACACGATCTCCGTGGACACGACCCGATCGAGTCTCAGCCCGGATATCTGTCAGGCGTTCCCGATCGCCCGAGGGGATTCTCGAAGGGACGTGCGCGTTCAGACGGCACCCTTCGCACCGGACCCGGGCGAACCCCTGCGGCTCCGAGTCTTTCTCGACAGGTCTATCCTGGAGGTGTTCGCCAACGAGCGTCAGTGTGTGACGCAACGGATCTATCCTACCCGACCGGACAGTCTCGGCGTGGCCCTCTTCAACAGAGCTGGGACTACGACGGTCGATCGGATCGACGCGTGGGACATCGTGCCCACTAACACAGGTCCTCTGCCGGCCGACGGCTGAGAGGCGTGCCGCGAAGGCCGCGGCGGGAGGCGCTATGAGATGGATGTTGGCATGTGCTGACTTCTCGTTCCCGTTGCTGAACTTCGACCAGGCCCTGGACCTGATCGCGGCGCTTGGATTCGAAGGGGTCGACATCGGCCTCTTCGCCGGAAGCTCCCACATCGATCCGGCGGAGGCCCTGGTTGACGTTCCCGCCTCGGCGCGCCGGCTTCGGGAGAGGATGGCGAAACGCGACCTGTGTGTGGCCGACATGTTTCTGACCCCGGGCAGTGACTTACTGGAGCTGGCGGCCAATCATCCCGACAGTGGCGAGCGGCGCCGGTCGCGCGAGATCTACCTGAGGGCGCTGGATTTCGCCGCGCGCGCCGGAGCCCGGCACCTGACGGCCCTGCCCGGTGTGGTCTTCCCGGGTGAGAACCGCCAAACGTCGCTGGCACGGTGCAGCGAGGAGCTGGCCTGGCGCGTGGAACAGGCGGACCGTGCGGCGATTCCGTTTGGCATAGAGCCGCACATCGGCTCGATCGCGGCCACACCGGCTCAGGCCAGTGCACTGGTGGAGATGACCCCCGGACTGACCCTGACCCTGGACTACGGCCATTTCATCAGCGAGGGTGTCCCTCACGAGCAGGTGGACGCGCTGATTCCGCACGCGTCCCACTTCCACGCACGTTGTGCCTGCAAGGACAAGCTCCAGGCGTCATTCGAGCAGAACGCGATCGACTTTGCACGTGTGCTGGAGCTGATGGCAGAGAGCGGCTACCAGGGGGCCCTGGGTGTGGAATACGTCTGGATCGACTGGCGGGGATGCAATGAAGTCGACAACCTGTCCGAGACTATCCTGTTACGTAGCCATCTCGAACAGCTTGGGGATGCGCTGGCAGACCCCGGACCCGAGCGCGCACGAGGGAGGTAGGGAATGGGCAAGTTCAGCGGAAAAGTGATCATCGTGACCGGCGCTGCCCGCGGGCTGGGTCGGGCGGCGGCGTGCCTGTTCGCACGCGAGGGCGCTCGGGTCGCTGCCGTGGACAATCGCGCTGAGGAGCTGCGCGCCCTGGAGCCCGAGCTGGCGAGTCAGGGGAAGACCTACGTTGCCGATCTGGCGAACGTGCCGGAGATCGTCGACACATCGGCCGCGGTCGTCGCGGACCTCGGCGGCATCGACGTGCTGGTCAACAACGCCGCCATCTGCCCGCGCATCGCCTTCGAGGACTCGACGGAGGCCGACTGGGACCGGTTGATGGACGTCAACGCCAAGAGCCAGTACTTCTTCATGCAGGCCGTGGTGCCCGTGATGAAGGCCAACGGGGGAGGCCGGATCGTAAACGTCATCTCCGCATCGGGAAACTTCGGCGCAGTGGCCAATGCCAGCATCTACAGCGGGACCAAGGGCGCCGTGATTGCGTTCACCAAGTCTGTCGCTCGCGAGGTTGCCGCTCACGGCATCACGGTCAACTGCTTTTCGCCGGGCACGATGTTGACGGACCAGATCACGAACCTGCCGAAGGAGACCCAGCAATCCGTGCGCGAGATGATCCCCCTCGGACGCTTCACCAGCCCGGAGGAGATGGCTGTCAACCTGGCCTGGGTCGCATCTGAGGACTGTGCCTTCACGACCGGTGCGACGTTCGATTTCATCGGTGGGAGCTACATGCGCTGAGGTTCGTTGGTCTCCGCGCTGATGGGGGATTGGTCATGTCGTCAGATAGGGAACAGCGAATCGTAAGATGCGGCGTGCTGGGAGCCGGTTGGTGGGGTACGGAGGCCCACATCCCGGCCCTCTTGAGCCATCCCCGGGCCGATCTGGTCGCCGTGCAGAAGCGCGACATGGAAGCCGCGCATCGAGTGGCCGGCGATTTCGGCGTCCCTCACGCCTGCACCCGGGCGGAGGAGCTCGTGGCTGTTGACGGCCTGGATGCAGTGATCGTGAGCTCCACGCCCAACATGCACTACCCCCACACGAAGGCAGCCCTTGAGCGCGGCTGCCACGTGCTCGTCGAGAAGCCGATGGCGATCACGGTCTCCGAGGCTGCCGAGTTGCTGACGCTCGCCGAGGAGCGCGGTCTCCATCTGCTGATCAGCTGTCCATGGCACTACACCTCCCACGGAATCGAGGCGCGGCGGCTGATCCGCCAGGGGGTTTTGGGCGAGGTGAAGATGCTGAGCGTGCTCATGACCAACTTCAGCGGCCCGCTCTACCGCGGGCTTCCTCTCGCGCAACCGTCCCAAGACGATGCGGCGCTCGAGGCATCGCCTGAGTTCTACCTCGAGCCGGGTCCCGAATCCTACAGCGACCCGTCCGTCGCCGGTGGTGGCCAGATCTACTGCCAGGTGTCGCACGCCGCGGCCCACATCGCCTTCCTCACGGGCAGTGACCCGGCCGAGGTGTTCGCACGATTCGACAACGACGGCGCTGCCGTGGACATGCACGACACGCTAAACATCAAGCTCCGCAATGGGGCCCTCGTCAGTCTGGCGAGTACCGGAGCCACCATGACGTCCGGGCGCACCTATGAGGTGCGAATCTACGGCACGGAAGGCATGCTGTTTATGGAGCTCTGGAAGGGTACGATGGTCCTGCACGAGCGCGACGGGCAGGTGCGGAGTTACCCGGAACTTCAGCCGGAAGACATCTATCCGATGTACGCCCCCACCACAAACCTTGTCGATGTGGTCCTCGGCCTGGCCGAGAACGGTTCACCCGCCCGGTTGGGGGTCTCGGCGATGCGCGTCATCGAAGCCGCTTGCCAATCCGCGTGCAGCGGCCAGAACATCATCGTGTAGACGGAGAGGTGGAAGCGATATGGCTGTGAACGCTGAGATCAAGAAAGACATTCTGATCCCTGCCGTGGAGAGTCCTGACGCTCATGAGTTCTGCTGGGCAGTGAACTTTGCCTACACCCGCACGGCCGGCGAGGACATGGTCATGACGGTCGTGCGCCGTATGTCTTCGGGCGATGACAACTGGCGACAGCGGGAGAGCACGAACCAGCGCATGCTCTCCTGCGACAACGGCGCCACGTGGAATCCCCACGGCCCGGAGATCTCGGGGGGAAGCTACGAGCGCAAGAACACGACCTTGGCGTGGATGCACTTCCTCGATCCATCAAATGGCCTCTTGCTGTCGCTACACCAGACCAGCCGTCCGCACCCCGGCGATGGCGCGTGGGCGTCGGCGTTGCATTACGAGATCTCGCGCGACGGAGGGCGGACCTGGGGACCGCTGCGGCAGATCATCCATTCAGAGAGCGCCTACGACGAGGTCCACTGGATGCCCGGAATCACCGACAACTACCAGTACATCGGCGTCGACCAGGCGCCTTTCGTCCGTCCCGACGACGGTACGATCGTGCTGGGCTTCACCGTCCACCCGGCGGCCCCCGACTATCCCCGCAAGCAGTTCTACGTGGGTGTGGTCTTTCTCCGGGGAAGATGGAACGAGGACCAGACCGACCTGTCGTGGGAGGCGGGGGACATCGTGCAGGTATCACCGGATGTGTCGCCCATAGGCGCCTGCGAGCCGGACCTGCTCCACCTGGGTGGCCAGCGATTGCTGACCACACTGCGGGTCCAGGGCGAAGAGGAGCCGGCCGGTGTCTTCAGCTCGAGGCATTGGTCGGTCTCGGAGGATGGCGGGATGAC
>JASLMQ010000009.1 GCA_030746455.1 Candidatus Latescibacterota bacterium | reverse complement strand
CGGATGCACTTCTGCGTGTCCACCGCGCGGGTGTAGTCCCGACGCCCCGCACCTAGGAAAACGTCCTTGAACTGGTTCATTCCCGCATTGGTGAACAGCAGCGTGGGATCGTCCTGGGGGATCAGGGAAGCGCTGGCAACGCGCGTGTGTCCCTTGCCCTCGAAGAACCGGAGGAAATCCTCTCGTATCTGTGTCGATGTCATCGCGAAAATGCCGTTCCGTTCAAGTCAGGATTGCAGCCACTATCCCTGCCCGGCCTCCACCTCACCCCACACCGTACCCACGGCTTCCCTCGCCGCGGCCGGGTCGAATCCGCGCCTGGCCAGGAACCCGTACATCCTGGACCAGGCTTTGTTGCGCTCCAGGCCTTGGTACCGCCCCGCCCTCGACCTGAGGAGTTCCACGGCGACCGCGTCCAGGTCGGTCTCGTCCAGGACCTCCTGGACGGCCTGCTGGAGAAGATCCTCGCCCACGCCACGTCGCCGGAGATCACGCTCCAGCAGGCGGGGCCCCATGGGCCGCAGCCGCATGCGCTCGCGAACCCACCGCCGCGCGAACTCTCGGTCGTCCACCAGGCCGAGGCGCTCCAGAATGGCCATGGTCTCGTTCACGACCTCGCCCGGGGTGCCTCGTCCGCGGAGCTTCTGGCGGATCTCCTTGCACGTGTACGCCCGCCGAGCCAGCAGGCGGAAGGCGTTGTTCTTGGCCTTCTCGACGTCCTCGTCCACCCCGGGCCGTGCGAACGCCTCCGGAGGGGAGGACCGCGAATCGCGCTCCAAGGGGCCGCTCCAGATTCGGTTTGGTGCCCTAAGCCTCCTGCTTCTCCTCTTCCGTCGGCCCGGTCTCCTCTTCCTCCGGGTCCGCGTCTGCCAGCCCCACGGCCTGGCGGACCTGCAGCTCGATCTTCTCCGCGACGTCCGTGTTTTCTTTCAGGTAGCGCTTGACGTTCTCCCGGCCCTGCCCGAGGCGTTCCCCCTCGTAGGAGAACCAGGTGCCGCTCTTCTGCATGAGGCCGTGAAGCTCGGCCATGTCCAGCAGGCTCCCCTCACGCGAAATCCCCTCGCCGAACATCAGATCGAACTCCGCCTCCCTGAAGGGTGCGGCCATCTTGTTCTTGACGATCCTGACCTTCACCCGGTTGCCGATGACGTTCTGGCCGTCCTTGATCGAGCCGATCCGGCGGATGTCCATTCGGACGGACGAATAGAACTTGAGGGCGTTCCCGCCGCTTGTCGTCTCCGGGCTGCCGAACATTACGCCGATCTTCATCCGAATCTGGTTGATGAAGATCAGGCACGTCTTCGATCGGCTCACCGACCCGGAAAGCTTCCGCATCGCCTGCGACATCAGCCGCGCCTGGAGCCCCACGTGGGAGTCGCCCATCTCGCCTTCCAGCTCGGCACGCGGCACCAGGGCGGCCACGGAGTCGACAACAACCGTGTCGACGGCCCCGCTTCGGACGAGCGTGTCCGTGATCTCCAGGGCCTCCTCGCCTGTATCCGGCTGGGAGATCAGCAGGCTCTCGAGGTCCACCCCGATCCGCTCGGCCAGTTCGACGTTCAGGGCGTGTTCGGCATCCACGAACGCCGTGACGCCGCCCCGCTTCTGCGCCTCGGCAATCACGTGCAGCGCCAGCGTGGTCTTCCCCGAGCCCTCGGGGCCGTAGATCTCCACCACCCTCCCCTTGGGTACACCTCCCGCACCCAGGGCCAGGTCCAGCGTCAGCGACCCCGTCGGGATCACCTCTGCGGGGACACGAACCCCTTCGTCGCTCCCCAGCCGCATGATGGCCCCCTGACCGAACTGCTTCTCGATCTGGCTGATGGCCAAGTCAACGGCCTTCTCCTTACTGTCCGCTCCACCCTTCGCCATAGCGTCCACCCTCCTTATGCATGGACCTCTTCGATCACGGTGCAGCCCGATTCTCCATTTTCTGCACCGCACGCAGGTGACGCACGGAATATAGTGAACAAATGTATATCGGTCAAGGGCCAGCACAGATGGCAGGTCGATCCAACGGCACAAGGGCCTCGGTTGATGCTGTCAGGCGGTCACAGGGGACCCTCATCTCCCTCCCCCGAGCATCCCGTAGCCCAGGGCGGTGTACACCGCCCCTCCCGGCTGGAGGTCGCTCTTCATCACCAGCGAGCCGCTCCACACGGAAGCTGACGGCGCTGTGCCGCGTTGATTCGGCCTCATCGACCTCCACAGGCTTGCGCCGCGCCCTGCCCAGGGTCAGGTGAGGAAAATACTTGCGCTCGTCCCTCGGGAACCCGAGGCTCCCCAGGGCCTCATCGACATCCTTCTGCAGCCGGGAAAGTGCCTCCAAGTCGCCCTCCACACCCACCCAGACCACCTTTGCCCGCTCCCTGTTCGGGAATCCACCCACATCAGACGTCCGGAGCGTGAACGGCACGAATGTCCCCGAGATCTCCTTTACCGCCTGGACCACGTCCGGAATCCGGGCCTCGTCGACCTCGCCGAGGAACTTCAGGGTCAGGTGCGTGGACTCCGGCCGAACCCACCGGACGCCATCCCCCGCCTGCCTCAGCCGATCGATGATCGCGCCCAGGGTCTGCCCCACAACCGCCGGGAACTCGAGCGCTACAAAGGTTCGGACAGTTGGCATCGGGCTATTCCCCCCAGAGCGCCAGCACGCCGCGCAGAATCAGGTTCCCATAGACCCCGGCCAGCACGTCGTCCACCACGATCCCCCATCCTCCCGGCAGGGCCTCGGACTGTCGCGCAGGAGGCGGCTTCACAATGTCCAGCACACGGAACAGGAAGAAGGCCGCCACGCCCAACCAGAGGGATTGCGGCAGCGCACAGACCGTGACGAAGTAGCCCACGAACTCGTCGATCACCACAGGGGACGGGTCGTCACCCCAGGCCGATGCTCCCGCCGAGGAGGCGTAGACGCCGATGAAGAACAGCGGTAAGAGCAGCGCGACCCAATGGATCACGCCGAGTTGGGGAAGCAGGCAGTAGACACACAGCGCGACCGCCGACCCCACCGTTCCGGGCGCAAACACGGAATATCCTGAGAATCCGACCGTGGCGACCAGGCGTGTCAGCAGAGGCAGACTCTCCCGGCGGCGAGGACCCCGGGGGTCGGTGGCGCGAGATCCCAATGCTCGGACTCCAGTCTTCGCCTACCGGCGCAGGTCCATCAGGTAGCGCACCCCGGAAACAACGGTCACCAACGTCACCGCGGCCACCAGCACGTTCAGGACGAGGTACGACAGGGATCCGACCAGCACCACGGGCTGCGAAGTCAGGTTCGCCTTGATTACGTTCACATTGATGAAGACCAGAATCCCGAAGATCAGGACCAGCTGAAGCCCCGTCTTCCACTTGGCCAGCCGGGAGGTCACGACCTGCTTGCCGCGCCGGACGCCCAGAATCCTGAGCCCGGTGATTACGGCATCGCGCAGGAGCATCGCCCCCACCAGCCAGGCCTCGACCATGCCCAGAACCACGAAGGCGATCAGGGCCGATGAGACGAGGATCTTGTCGGCAAGCGGATCGAGAAACTTCCCCAGGCTCGTCACGGTTCCTTCGCGCCTGGCGATCCGCCCGTCGTAAAAGTCGGTGAGGGAGGCCACGGTGAACACGAGCAGGGCCAGGATCACGCAGTACCAGCTCTCCGCGAAGATGAGCACGAGGAAGATGGGGGTCAGCGCCAGCCGAACCGCGGTGAGCACGTTTGGGAACGTGATCACCCGGTCGGTCGCGTCTCCCTCGGGGAGGCCGAGGCCACCGGCGTTCCTGCTGAGGGTATCGGAGCGCTCCATTCTCACAACTCCCTGCGGCCCTCAAGCGCTCGAGCAAGCGTCACCTGATCCGCCAGTGCGAGATCGCTTCCCACGGGAAGCCCTCGCGCGATTTGCGTGACCTGTACACCCATCGGCTCGAGGCACTGACTCAGGTACTGCGCCGTGGCATCTCCTTCCACGGTGGGCCCGTTGGCCAGCACGACCTCTTTGATCAGGCCCTCGCGAACCCGATCGAGCAGGCCGCTGATGTTCAGGTCCTCGGGCCCGACCCCGTCCAGTGGAGAGATCCGCCCATCGAGGACATGATAGAGCCCGCGGTAGGCGGCCGTGTGCTCCACGGCCAGCAGATCGCCCACATAGTCCACAACCATCAGGGTGGACCGGTCCCTGCGGGGATCGGCGCAGACGCCGCAGGGGTCGTCCTCCGTGAGGTTGTAGCAGGCTGAACACCGGCGGATCCGGGTCTTGACCTCCACCAGGATCTCCGCCAGGGCCCTCACCTCCTCAGTGTCCCAGGTGAGGATCTCCAGCGCAATCCGCCGGGCGGATTTCGTGCCGATTCCGGGAAGACGATTCAGGCCCGAGATCAGCCTGCCAATGGCGTCC
>JASLMQ010000008.1 GCA_030746455.1 Candidatus Latescibacterota bacterium | reverse complement strand
GTCAACCGCCCGGAGGGGCCCCAGGTCTTCAACGGAAGCGACGAAATCTTCCTGGCGGGCGTCACAATGGGCGCGCAGGCCGGGATCGGGAGTTTCTACAACATTCTGCCCAGGCACTTCGTGGGCATCCATCGTGCGGTTGGGGAGAACGATCTGGGATCGGGCCGGAAGCTTCAGCGCGAGGTGAACCAGGTCATCCGGATCTGCCAGGGCTATGGGGGGCTAGCCGCCCTGCGGACGATCCTGGCGTGGCAGGGCGTGGACTGCGGGAACCCGGTGCCGCCGACCCGGCCACTGGACGAGGAGGAGAAGACGTCCCTCCGTCGAGAGCTCGGGGCGTCCGGGGTGAGCATCCTGGAGTGACGGGGTGCAAAGGAGCCAGGCCTTGGAAACAAGCGGGTGCGGCTCCCGGCCGAGCCTTGCGGGAGCCCTGTACGTGAGCCTATTCTGCGTTGCAGGAGTCTTGACCATGGGATTGGACGACCACGACGAGGGACCGGGAAGCGAGACCATCGAGGCGGTCAAGCCGTTGGTTCTGAAGACGCCAATCGTGGTGGACGGACAGGCCAGGGCCGCCATCGTCTCGCCCCTCGACGCTGGCTACGTGTCGCTGGCGACCCGGGTCCAGAAGGAGATCGAGGACGCGACGGGCATCCGGCTTCCCACGCTGGACGATGCACGGATATCGGCGGACGACTGGAAGCGGCAGAACACCATCGCCCTGGGCAATCTGATGGACAGCCGGTTCGCCGAGCGCCTGTACCGCATGTACTACGTCTACGCCGACGCGCGGTACCCGGGCACAGGCGGGTATGTGGTGCGGACCGTTCACGATCCCTGGGGCACGGGCACAAACGTGCTCTTCCTCGGGGGGAGCGATCTCCAGGGCGTTGAGGCCGCGACGTCTCACCTGCTGGAGATGATCGAGCCCGGGGACGAGCTGGTTGTGGAGCCCGTTCTCGACGTCCATCTGGGGGCGCGGCTGGAGAGAGAGCGGTTCGCGCGTCCCCCGGACATGGACCGGCTGGGGCCCAGGCTCAAGGACGACTCGAACCGAAATCTGACTCGGAGCGCAGGCGACTTCGGGCTCTACTACGCCCTGGGTGGCCATCCCGAGTGGGCGATCGCGTTCCGCGATGCGCTGTACGAGCACCGGAGCCGTCCCTACATGGGGTGGGACGATACGCACATGGAGCTGTGGTAGGCCCTGATCGGGTTCGACTTGATCGAGGAATCCCCCGCGCTGAGCGACCACGATCGGCTCGAACTGACACGCTACCTGTTGGAGGTGCTGCGCGGCCCCGAGGGCGCCTACCAGAGGACCTTCCGCGATGCGCTCGAGGAGGAGGCGTCGGTCCGGCACAACCACGCGATGCTGCCGGCCCTGGATGCCTACTTCGGCGGCCACTATTTCAGGAAGTACTACGGACTGAGCGAAGCCGAGTCGTGGATCCGCGATGCGGGCCGGCTGTTCGAGAGCCAGGAGGCCGCCTTCAAGACGGAGTGCGATGCCACGGCCTACGAGTCCACGGCGTCGCTCCCGCTGGCCGTGCTGTACGCCCTTTCCGAGCCCGATTACGCGTTCTTGTCCAACGGCACCACGGCGAGGGCGGTGGATCGGTTCATCGGTTGCACGGACAACCGGTTCGAGTTGTCGGGCAACGGCGACGTCTACCCCGCTTTCCCCACCTCGCTGCTGCTGATGGCAAACTGGTACTACCGCGACGGCCGCTATCAGTGGGTAGTCGACAAACGGCGTGAGACCCACCGCGAGCGAGACTTCGGGAAGTCGCTGCGCTACCACATCGACGGGGCAGTGGAGCCGATCGAGCCGGTGGATATGATCGGCACACGCTGTTTCCCGGTCGATCCCGAGTTCTATCGGCACTGGGGCGGTCCGGAGGAGATACCCGACGAGCGACGGTTCGACAAGATCAGCTTCCGGGCCGACTTCGATCCGGATGCACAGTACCTGCTGCTCGACGGGCTGCAGATGGGCAGTCACGGGCATGACGATGTCAATGCGATCATCCGGTTCACGGACCACGATCGCGTGTTCCTGGTGGACGACTCGTACTCCGAAGGACCGAACCTGAAGGATCACAACGCGGTCACTGTCTTCCGAGATGGGTTGAGGGGGGAGGTGCCCAAGGCGGCGGAGCTTCTCGACCTGGCCGATCTTGGCAGGATCGGCTTCTCGCGGTCGGCCGCGCGGGACCATTCGGGAACGGACTGGATTCGCTCAATCGCCTGGGCCAAGGACGACTACTTCGTGGTGATCGACGATGTTGTGGCACGCGAGCCGGGCGAGTTCAAGATGGCGTGCCTGTGGCGGACATTGGGTGACGGGGCGTGGGAGGGGCCGGCCTACCGAACGAGGCAGGGCTTCGATTCGGCCGATGCGCCGGACGACTTCCGCCTCCAGGGGTTGGGGGCCGACCGGGTGGCCGTGACCGCAGCGGACGAGGAGTTCCTCAGAATCTGGAAGGACTACGGCCTGGCCGAGCCCACCATCAACGTGGTTCGCCAGGGGGCGACCCGGCGGATGGAACCGGGAGATCAGCACCGCTTCACCAACCTGTTTTACGCGTCCAACTCGGACGACGCGCGCTCGTTCCATCTCCGGTCCGGCGAGGCGGCCTGCGCGATCGTGGCCGGGGACGCGACGGCCCTGGTGGGATCGGGATCCCTGCAGGCCGGCGGGGTAAGCCTGGAAGCCGAGCTGTTCCATCTGACGCCCTCGCGCTTCGCACTGGCGGGCGGGTCGCAGCTGATGGCGGGCGCCCCGTTCTTCGCGAGCCGCTCGCCGGTTTCGGTGGAGCTGGACCTGGAATCGGGGGACGGGATAGTCGTGAGCGAGGAGGCAACTTCCGTCGGCCTGCCGGTGGAGGGGGAGCTGCGGTTGGATGGCGCGACCGCCTCGGGCTCGTCCGGGGACGGCCTGCTCTGGATCGAGATCGAGGCGGGGAGGCACGAGATTGCCGCGTCCGGGGTCATGCCGTCTGCGCGACAGGCGCTGGCGGAGGGCGTGGCCAGAATCGCGGAGAGCGGTGAGGAGCCATCCGGACCCCCGGCTCCGGCGCCTGACGCGGGCGCGGACGGTCTTTCGCTGTCGTGGACGCGGGCGGGAGAGGCCACCTGCTTGGCCGTGGAGGGAGAGGCGGGCCCGGCCCTCTACGTGGGAGAACGCGACGGGCGGATCCGGTCGCTGGATCCTGACGGCGAAACCCGGTGGACCGCCGAGCTCGGGGCGCCGGTAACGGCGCTTCACGTGCCGGATGCGGCAGGGGTCGACGGGGTCTTCGCCGGATCGGAGGAATCGCACGTGGCCTGGCTCGAGCCGGGGGGGAAGGCCCGCTGGCTGATCCAGCTGCCGCCGCTTCATCCGTCGATGCGGTACCGAGCCCCAACGGGACGCAATGACGTCGGCGCGATCCTCGCGGTGCCCGGAGAGCGCCAGGACCTGTCGGTGTTCGTGGGAACCGCGAACGGCTGGCTCAGGGCTCTGGATGTCGAGGGCCGGCAGCGGTGGGAACACTTCGGTAACGCCCGGGCCTTCGATCAGCTCGCCTCCGCGGACCTGGACGGGTCAGGCCAGCCGGTCGTGGTGGTCACCGGACAGCCCTCGCACTTCGGCGCGTGCTATGCCTTCTCCCTGGACGGCGAGCAGGAGGGCTACAACGGTTTGGATGCCTGGGCGCGGGTGACCACACGGATGCGCCTGGGCGGAGGGGACGCGGTGATCTGCGGCACCGCGCTCGGGAACCTCTATCGGCTGAGAGGGTCGGAGCTCCGAAAGGCGTGGATGCTCATGCTGGGCGACGAGGTGACCGACTTGGAGGTATGCGGGGAGGGGGATAGCACGAGGATCCTGGTGGCATCCCATAGCGGCTATGCCTACGCCGTGGGGATGGACGGCACCGTCGACTGGGCGTCGAACCTCGAGGACCCCGTGATCCAGATTCGCGCCGTGGCACGAGGCACGAACCACGAGATCGCCGCGGGATGCTCGGATGGGCGGATCGTGCTGCTGGATCCACAGGGTGGGAAGCAGATCGGGCAATACACGGCCCCGGCCGCGCCGGCCGTGTTGCGCGCTGCAGACCTAGATGGCGACGGCGATTCCGAGATTCTCGCTGTCTTGGCCGATGGATCGGTGCTGGCGCTCAAGCGCTAGAGGCGGACGACGGACCACAGACCACGGACGACGAGAAGGGCATCTTCGTGGTCTGTCGTCGGTGGTCCGTGGTCGGGTCCTGCCTATTGCGTATAGGCCTCCCACAGGGCCTTGTAGTACCGGAGCAGGCGGTCGGGATCCGGGTTGTCGGGGATCTCGGCCAGGGTCCAGCCGCTGAAGCCCTCTGCCTTGAGGAGTGTGAAGAACTCTCGCCAGGGATACTCGGCCTTGTGGAGCTCGTTGATGTGGACCAGCGTGATCTTGCTCTTCAGGAGGTCGAAGTTCTCCTTCACAGAGCCGCCGATCACGTCGGCCTGGTTGCAGTTCCAGCAGACCTTGACGTTGTCGTGGTCTGCGTGATCCACGATGGTCCGGATGTGTTTGGGCTCGGAGGTCTCCCGTCCGTGCACCTCGAGGCGGACTTCGACCCCCAGCTTCGATGCGGCCTCGCCACATTCCCTCAACGCGAGCCCGATCTGCTCCAGGGTCTTCTCAACGGGTATGCCCTTGTCGGTTTGCAGGCCGTTGGGGCGGACCTTGACGCCCGTGCATCCGAGGTCGGCTGCAAGCTGGGCGTATTCGATCGTTCCGTCGATGTTCTCGCGCACGACCTCGGGCTCGACGGCGTGGTACTCGAAGGCACTTCCCAACCCAACGATCTCGACGCCCCCGTCCGCCATCTTCAGCTTGACCTGCTTGCGCTCCTCGGCGGTGAGGGAGACCTCCACGCCGTGCGCGTGGGTGGTACGAAACTCGACCCCCCGGATGCCGACGGCATTGCAGATTTCGACGGTCGTGTCCAGGTCCCAGTCTTTGGCGATGTTGTACGTGACGATTCCGAGCTTCATCTTCCTGGCCCCCTTCTGATAGACTCGATTGTATGCGATTCCCCTTGACGGCTAAGATATCCGGGGGGTCCTGATTGTCAATTTCTTTCTCAGCTGTCACCGGCGCTACGCGCCTGGAGGTTTGGACCGATGGACGATAGGGATTTCGGACGCGCGCGATTCACGCCCGCTACGGCGGCGGCCGGACAGACGGGCCAGTGGGAGATCCGATATGTCGTCGGCGAGGTGGGGATCAAGCAGGGGGGAAGCCTGCGGATCACGTCGCCCAGGAGGGGGCTCGATCGCTGGGACCTGGGAAAGGTGCTCGCCTTCTGCGACAACCCGGGCATCCAGCTGGAGGTGGTGACCGAGAAGACCGATCCGCCCAGCACGCACCACTCCCACTACGCGGCGGTCGACGTGATCGTCTACGGCGGCGACCTGTGCAAGGGTGAAGAGATCAAGGTGGTGATGGGCGCCCTGGGGGGCTACGTGAGCGGGCGGTTCGTGCAGGCGAAGGCGCAGACCCACGCCAGCTGGACACGTTTCGGTGTGTATGTCGACCACCAGGGCAACGGCCGCTTCTCAAGGGAAAAGACGCGCGAGGGCGTGTATCACGCGGTGCCGGGAGACCTCGACGTGGAGGTCAAGCCCGGGGCCGCCGCGCGGATCCGGCTGACGGTTCGCCCGAGCCCGGCGTCGGGGAAGGCGTTGATCGGCGTCGCGTCGGTCGAGGACGCGTACGAAAACCCGATCACCGACCGGGGGTTCGACCTGTCCCTCTTCGTGGAGGACGGCGAGGTGGAGGTCCCGGCGCGCGTCCGAAAACCGGCCCGGCGGTCCGGGGTCACGTTCCCCGTTGGTGGCGCCAGGACGGACATGAGTCGGGCCGGGGCCTCCTGCTGGCGGTCGGGCATCTACGGTGTGAGCAACCCGGTTGCCCCCGGCTTCGCGCGGGATGGGCTCACCGTCTACTTCGGGGACATGCACGTGATGACGGGCAGCGCCAGGAATCTCCACATGGACAGCAACACGGAGGGCGCGCTACAGTACGCCAGGGACGTCTTCGGGCTGGACTTCACGGCAGTGACGAACTCGCTGCGCCCCGACCGTTGGCCGGAGGACCGGGATCTGTTCGAGGCCTACAACGTGGACCGCGAATTCGTGACGATTCCCGCGTACGAGAACGGCCTGAGGACCGGGCACAAGAACGTGTACTTCCCACGGCGATATGCGTCTGTCCAGCGGGCCAGCACCGCCGAGAAACTGTGGGAGGTACTGGGGGGCAGGGAGTGTACGGTGATTAGTCACCACACGAACACCCCGTCGGAGACCGACCCGGAACGGGCCTGGGGCCCGCTGGACATATCCACGGTGAACCCCCGGTATGAACGGCTGATCGAGATCTGCCAGAACCGGGGCTCGTTCGAGAGGGACGAGGTGGGCGGCGAGGTCTCGCTGGGCGGCTACGGGTCGTCCATTCGAGACGCTCTCGCGACAGGTCTGCGCCTCGGGTTCGTGGGCGGCACGGATTCACACCGGGGGCGCCCGGGATCGCGGCTGAGCAACCAGTCCGGGATGGACGCGCGCACCCTCATCACGGGCGGGATCACGGGCGTGTTCTGCCCCGAGCTCACGCGCGAGGCGATCTGGGATGCGCTGATGGCCCGGCGGTGCTACGCCACCACCAGCCAGCGGATCCTTCTCGACTTCGAGGTGAACGGACTCCCGATGGGGCAGGAGCGGCGCGTGACGGCGGCCAACCGGAAGCGGCTCACCACACGGTCGGTTACCGTGCGCGCGGTGGGCGTGCGTCCGCTCGATCGGGCCGTCATCGTGCGCAATGGCGTGGAGGTGCACGAGGAGCGTGTGGACGACGTGGCGTGCACCCTCTACTGGGAGGACCGGGACACGCTGAGGCAGGTGCACGACGTGGGCATCCGGGGCGCGTACTACTACGCGAAGGTCTATCAGGATGACGGCAACGTGGCCTGGTCCAGCCCGGTGTGGCTCACCTATGGGAGGTAGCCTCGTCTTGGGAAGAGCTATGGGAAACGGAGGCCAGGGCAGCTCACCACGAAGACTTCCTATGGTTGCTGTCAAGTGGAAACTTGGAGTTTCTTGGTCTGTCGATAGATGTTCGCGAGGTGGAGGTTCTCGTCGTAGGGGACTTGGTCGCGCCACATCACAAAGATGATTTTGAGCCATTTTG
>JASLMQ010000007.1 GCA_030746455.1 Candidatus Latescibacterota bacterium | reverse complement strand
ACGTCGAAAGCGCCCACGCCAGCAACATGGACCTCTTCGCCTCGTGCCTCGCCTGGGCTGGCGCGTCGCAGCCGGCCGGCTCCGATTCCAGGGACTTCACCGATCTGCTTCACGGTAACGGTTCGAATTGGGACAACGTCGCCGGCTGGAGCACCCGCAACCAGGCCATGCTGGTCCGCAACGGCCTGAAGATCATGCGAGAGGCCCGCAAGGACGGCGCCGTCTGCGAGGCCTACGACCTGCAGGCCGATCCGCTCGAGGCATGCAACATCGCCGACGCGCCCGCGGAGGCCGATCGCGTGGACGCGCTCCGACAGGAGCTGGACGCCTGGTGTGCACGACAGAAGGAGGAGGAGGCCTGAGATGGAAGACCACACGATCCACCTTGACTGGGAGAATCCGAGGAAGGCCAGGTTCTTCTGGGCCACCCAGGTCGCTCTGGCCGCCATCTTCGTCCTCCAGGGCGTGATGGGCATCTACTCGCCTCCTGCAAAGCTGCCCTTCTTTCCCTACGTCCAGTTCGCAATGGGGGGACTGCTGCTCGGAGCGGTCGCAGGCATGATCATCACACGGCGCAAGTTCGGTCCCCTGCGAATCGTCTTCACCAGCGAGGTTCTCGAGGTCAAGACTCGGGTCCTCAGCCACGCTCGGCGAATCCCTTGGAGCCAGGTGTCTGAGGTTCGCTTTGCCCTCAACCAGGCGGACATCGTCCCTTCGGCCCCCGACGTCGAGCCCATCACCCTCAAGCTGGGGTCTTACGTCCTCAACCGCCTGGTGAAGCAAGACCTTCGGGAGTATGCCGATGCCCATGGCATCCCTGTAACCGAGAAGTAGGGAACGCGAACGTTCGGTGAGCGCAAACTCACTGAGGCGGAAGATCGATTGCGTGTGGGAAGGATGGGCGACAACGGGTGTCCGAAAACCGCGATCTGACACAGGCGTGGTCTCTCGAGAAGCGAGGGAGGCTCGTCAAGGCGGAGGCCGCATACAGCCGACTCCTCCGTCGGAAATCGACTTCGCTGGCGCTGTCCATCGCATGTCGCGAGGGCCTGAACCGATGTCGCGACCTGCGCTCTGCGTTCCGGCTCGACCGCGCTGAGCTCTGGCGCAGGCTGAAGTCGGATTTCCCGGACCTCACCCGTGAGCGATTCGCGAACTGGGACCGGACCGGCTGCCTCTTGGCGCGCCGGATCGATGGCGAAAAGCGCTATGATGCGATGATCCCGCGGAACATCGCCTGGCGGGACGCCTGGGCGCGGGAGCAGAATCCGGATTTCCAGCAACAGCTCGAAGGATACCATACGACCATCTGGCCCTGGGTGGAGGAGGCGAAGACGGCCCCAGCGGCGTGGAAGCCGTACCGCCTGACGCTAGGAGTCACGATCAGGCGCGAAGACCTGCCCAGAGGCAACACCGTCAGGATATGGGTGCCTTTCCCCCTTCAGACGGCCCAGATCGGCGACATCAGCATCGCATCCGTCAGGCCTCAAGGTGCGCTCAAGATGGCGCCTCGTCCCGATGCCTCCCTCGGCTCGGCCTATATGGAGGTCTCTCGGCCGTCCTCCGGTGACGTCAGGGCCTCGATCACCGTCTCCCTCATGTCCCGCCCGAACGTGGTCCCCGTCCCCCGTAGGCCCGGCGAGATCGATCCGGATGCATCGTTCTGCAGCGATTACACGCGATCCACGCAGCACCAGAGAGTCAGCCCGCGCGTCACCGAACTCGCGGCGGAACTGACCTCGGGGGCGAAGACTCCTTGGGAGAAGGCCAGAAGGATCTACGATCACCTCCTGGCCACCGTTCCCTACGGCTGGAACTGGCACTGGCGCTCGGCCATCTTCAGTCCCTACGGAAGCGCGTCCCAGAGCGTGCTCGGCACCGGCTTCGGCGATTGCGTCACCCAGTCCTGCCTCTTTGTGGCGTTGTGTCGCGCCGTCGGGATCCCCGCACGTGTCACCGGCGGGCGTTTCCTCTGCGCCAACGATCACTACTGGGCCGAGTTCTTCGAACCCTCTCGGGGATGGGTGCCCGTCGATCCTACCATCCCCAACGCCCTGATGATGGCACCCGGCCTGTCGCGCCGTCAGATCAATGCCGTCCGCGACTTCTACTTCGGTGGGCTCGAATCCCTTCGACTGACCATGCACCGCGAGCAGCTCGCCCCTCCGCTCGACCCCCCGAAACGCTCGGAGCGAAGGCGTTCGGCCTTCCTCTCGACCTTCGCCGAAGCCGAATGTGGCGGTAGGAATGTCGAAAGAAGCACCCTGACTGTCAGATACAAGCCCATCTAGCCCGATGCTCTGCCACCACTCCATTGTCGCGATCATCCCCAGTGTAGCGTCCCGGAGATTCGCTAATAGATTGAGCGCAGAAACTCCGTCTTCTCGAGTGCCCTCCGTAGCGCCTTCGGCGCGAAGGAGGGTGTATCGAGACCGGTGGAAGTCACAGGATTCGCAGAGAGATTTCCGGGAGAAGATACGAGCTGCTGGGCCATAGTTTGAGTTTCCACCCTTTGCTCGGTATATTTCCCTCCATCTTGCCCGCCTGCCCGTTGCTCCTAAATGAGCCAGGAGGGCCGTCACTCAGCCCAATCTCAGGAGTTCACCTATGATCTCGAAACGCTGCTACCTCATCGCGCTAGTCGCCCTTTTCCTCCTCCCCTTCTCCGCGCCATTCGCGTCGGCCGGACTGCCCGTTCCTCCAAAGCATCCGCTCGACAGGTCCGAGTATCGTCGGAAGGTCCTCGACAACGGCCTGAAAGTGCTGATGGTCTCCGACCCGCGCTTCAATAAGTCCGCCGCATCCATGGCCGTCGGCGTCGGCTCCCTCAGCAGTCCGCGCGAGCGCCAGGGGTTGGCCCACTTCCTCGAGCACATGCTCTTCCTTGGGACTGAGAAGTACGCTGGCGTGGACGACTATAGCAGCTATATCAAGGAGAACGGCGGGTACGGCTCCGCCTATACGGCTGGAGATCTCACCAACTACTTCCTCGAGGTGAACCACGACGCCTTCGAGGGCGCTCTGGATCGCTTCGTCCAGTTCTTCATCTCCCCCCTGTTCACGGAGAAGTACACCGAGCGTGAGCTCAACGCTGTGCACTCCGAACACCAGAAGAACCTCGAGAATGACGGACGGCGAATCTACCAGGTCCAGCGTTCCTTCTTCAGAGAGGACCACCCCGCGAGCATGTTCTCGACAGGGTCCATGGAGACCCTCGGCGGTGCAAGCCGTGAGGAGGTCATTCAGTTCTACAGGGAGTTCTACAGTGCCAACCAGATGAACCTGGTTCTCCTGGGCAAGGCGCCGCTCGACTCCCTGGAGCGCTGGGCGGAGAAGCACTTCTCCGGGATCGAGAACAGGGCGCTTCAGCGACCGACATTTGATCCCGAATTCATGCCTGAGAAGGAGACTTTCCGGCTTATCCGGATCGAGCCCGTCAAAGAACTTCGGTCTCTTGAACTTCTGTTTCCCTTGCCGGGGCTATTTGGCTACTACGAGAGCAAGCCGGGAGACATCCTGGGCAACCTCATCGGCCACGAGGGAAAGGGAAGCCTCCTGTCCCTGCTTAAGCAGGAGGGTCTCGCCACGGCACTCGGGGCAGGCGCATACCCGTTGACCCACGACTACGGCCTTTTCGGAATCGACGTCACCCTCACCCCGAAGGGACTAGACCACTATCAGGACGTCGTGCGCCTTGCACTCGCCTACGTCGACATGCTGAAGACGCAGGAGTACCCCACCTTCTACTTACAGGAATCCCGTGCCAAGGCGAAGCTGGACGAGATCTACTCCGATCGAGGGGAGGGCGCGAACCGGGCCGCAAGTCTGAGCGGCATGATGCCCAAGTACCCCCTCGACGTCGTCGAGCGGGTTCCCTATCTCTATGAGAAGGAGGATCCCGAGGCCTACCGCCTGCTGCTTTCCCACCTGCAGCCCGACAATATGCTCGCCACCCTCACCGCAAAGGGCCTGGAGGCCACGGAAACCGAATCCCACTACGGCACCAAGTATGGCTATGCGGAAGACGACGCGTTCTATCAATCGCTGCTCGACCTTCCTTCCCGGCCCGAGCTCCACCTCCCCCCACCCAACCCTTACATGCCCAGGCAGGCGACCATCCCGGATCGTGCGCAGAAGGAGGGTGTGAGGCCCACGAAGATCATCGACGAGCCCGGATTGACGCTCTACCAGTCCCTGGACTTCGAGTTCTTGCGCCCC
>JASLMQ010000006.1 GCA_030746455.1 Candidatus Latescibacterota bacterium | reverse complement strand
TCGATCTTCAGCTTGGGCAGGAAATCTACGTGGTACTCGCTGCCGCGATAGACCTCGGAGTGGCCCCGCTGGCGGCCGAACCCACGGTACTCGGCGACGGACATGCCAACCAGTCCGATCTCGGTCAGGGCGTCTTTAACCTGATCGAGCTTGAACGGCTTGATGAAGGCTTCGATCTTCTTCACGTTTGTCCCCAATCTGGAGTCGCGCAACCTCTGGTGAACACTGATATTGGACGAAGGGCTATGAATATACCGATTACACCGCGGGACTTCAACCCGGTTGTCTTGCAGCACAAGGCGCAAGGCGCCAGATACGTGTTGACAGGCCCCCGCAAATGGCCTATTCTTCACGTCCCGTCCGCCGACCGGGCGGGCGGCCTTCCACGGCCTGTCCGCAACGATGGGTACAGCGAATCGCATGTCCTCCGATACCGGAACCAAGATCCCGCCGGGTAAGCTTCCCCTGGACCTCCTCTCGCATCTGCTCGACCGGTACACGATCGAGGACGATCGGGTGATCGTGGGCCCTCGCGTGGGCGAGGACGCCACGGTCATCGACCTCGGAACGGTGTGCCTGGTCCTGAAGACCGACCCGATCACGTTCGCAACGGACGAGATCGGATACTACGCGATCCACGTCAACGCGAACGATATCGCCACGACGGGTGCATCGCCCCGGTGGTTTCTGGCCACCTTGCTCCTTCCCGAGAAGGAGACCGATCCCGACCTGGTCGAGTCCATCTTCGAGTCGATCCATAGTGCCTCCGATTCGATCGGGGTCTCCTTCTGCGGCGGGCACACGGAGGTCACGGTGGGCCTGGACCGTCCGATCGTTGTAGGACAGATGATCGGCGAGGTGGCGCGCGGGGATCTGGTGAGGACCGAGAGCCTCGAGCCCGGGGATGCCCTGCTGCTGACGAAGGGTCTGGGGGTGGAGGCCACGGCCATCCTGGCCCGAGAGAAGGCTTCCGAGCTGCAGGAGCAGGGGGTGGCCGAAGACGTGATCGCGCGCGCCCGAAACTACCTGCACGACCCGGGAATCGGGGTGACACAAGAGGCAGGAATCGCTTGCGCCACGGCCCGCATCCACGCCATGCACGATCCAACGGAAGGAGGGGTGGCCGGCGCCCTTCGTGAGCTCGCGATGGCGGCTGACGTGGGGATCGCCGTGGAGGAGGACGCCCTGGCGGTGTCGGATGAGACACGGGCCCTGTGCGGGGCGTTGGACCTGGACCCTCTTGGCGTTATCAGCTCGGGCGCATTGCTGATCGGGACGTCGGCCGAGGATGCCGAGAAGGTGCGAGACGCGATTCGGGACGACGGCATCGGGTGCGAGATTGTCGGGCGGGTTGAGGAGGCGTCACTCGGCATCAGGCTCCGGCGAGGGGGAACGTGGATGGATCTGCCGAGTTTCGAGCGGGATGAGATCGCACGGGCGTTCGAGTAGGCTTTGATGGCGGAGGCAATTGTGTGCTGAAGGGCGTGATATTCGACATGGATGGAACCATCACGGTTCCCTATATCGACTGGAAGTCACTGAGGGAGCGGATCAGCGCAGAGCCCGGGAACACCATCCTCGAGTACATCGAGAGCTTGCCCGCCGAACGGTCGGCGTGGGCGAACGACCAGCTGCTTCAGGCCGAGCTGGAGGCCGCGTCCAAGGCAGATGCGAACGATGGCATCGTGGAGATGGTCGAGGAGCTCAGATTCCGGGGAATCAAACTGGCGGTGGTGACCAACAACCACCGTGAGGCGATGGAGCTCGTGCTCGAGCGGTATGGCCTGGAATTCGAGGTGGCCCTGAGCAGGGATGACGGGGAGATCAAGCCTTCGGGTCACCTCATCGAGAAGGCGCTCGAAGCCCTCGGGGTCACGGCTGATGAGGCGGTGGTGGTGGGCGACGGACGGTACGACGTGGAGGCCTCCAGACGAGCGGGCGTGCGCTGTATCTACCTGACTCACGGGAATCCTGCCATCGAACACACGCCGGCGGTGGAAACGCTGCAGGAGGCGCAGGCGCTTCTGCTGTCGGACGGCTTCCTCGAGTGTCCGTGAGGCCAGAATCTCAGATCCAAGAACAAAGGAGCGTGCATCGTGGCATACCAGGAGCAGTTCAGCTACTATGCGCCGACCCGACTGGTCGTGGGCCGGGGCACTTTGGGAGAGATCCCCGGTCTGCTGGCCGATCGGCCCGAGAAGAAGGCCTTGATCATCACCGACGCCGGCCTGAAAGAGGCCGGCCTGATCGACACCGTCACAGACGTTCTGGAGACGGCAAGGATCGAGTACGCCGTGTTCGACGGCGTGGAAGCCAACCCCCCGATCCGGGTGGTGAAGGCCTGTGCAGACCAGTATTCCCAGGCCGACTGCGACTGGCTCCTGGCCGTGGGGGGTGGCAGCTCGATGGACGTGGCCAAGGCCGCCGGGGTCCTGGTGACAAATGAAGGGAAGATCGAGGATTACTTCGGTGCCGGCAAGGTGAAGACCCGGGTGCCCTTCCTGGTCTGCGTGCCGACGACGTACGGTACGGCGAGCGAGGTGACCCCCTTTGCCGTAGTGACGGACGACAGCAACTACAAGTCCGCCGTGGTAGGACCGGAGATCATTCCGGACGTGGGGATCCTGGATGCGGATATGGCCGTTGCACTGCCCTACGTAATCGCCGGGGCCACGGGGATGGACGCGCTGACCCACGCGGTGGAGTCATACACCTCCCTCGGCAGCAATCTCATATCCGAGGGTCTCGCGATCCATGCCATCCGGCTGATTGCAGAGAACCTGAGGCAGGCGGCGGCGGGCGACCACAACCACGTGGCCACCGAGCGGATGCTGATCGCGAGCAACATGGCGGGCATGGCCTTCGCGCAGTCGCGACTGGGCAACGTGCACGCAATGTCGCATCCGGTCAGCGGCCACCATGGAACTGCCCACGGGGTGGCCAATGCGATTCTGTTGACCCGGATCATGGAGTTCAACCGGATCGCGTGTCCGGAACGGTTCGCCAACATCGCGGTGGCAATGGGCGAGGACGTGTCCGGGCTGAGCGCAATGGACGCCTCGGCCTTCGCCGTTGAGGCCGTTGAGGCCCTGGGATTCGATGTGGGCATCCCCGAGACCCTGAGCGAGGCTGGCGTGGACGGGGAGAAGATCGAAACGATGACGGATGACGCGCTGAAGAGCCCAAATGTGGAGATCAACCCGCGGAAGACGACACGGGAGGATATTGTGGAGCTCTATGAGGCAAGTATGTAGGGCAAGCGGTACAGCGTCCCTGGGTTGGTGTACCGATCGTGAGACGTGAGAGGTGAGACACTTCGGTACGGTGGCTTCGCCACCTATTCAGTGCAGGCGTGAGACGACCCAACGGTCCGCTGAATTGAGGAGACACATATATGGACTATCCGCAGATGTTCCGCATCCGGCAGCACTTCGATGCCCCCCGGCTCGATGATATCCCCGAAGCGGTCCGCTCAGAGATTCAGAAGCTCGACCCCGGCCGAACGATCAAGGCTGGACAGAGCGTGGCGATTTCGGTGGGGAGCCGGGGAATCGCCAACCTCGATACCATCGTGAAGACGGTTGTGGGGGAGATGCGTGGCCTGGGCGCGGAGCCCTTCATCGTCCCGGCGATGGGCAGCCACGGCGGCGGTACCGCCGAGGGGCAGGCCGAGGTTTTGGCGCGCTATGGAATCACGGAGGCGACGGTGGGAGCCCCGGTGCGCTCGTCGATGGATGTCATCGAGATCGGCACAACGGATTTCGGAATGCCGGTCTATTTCGACAAGATCGCCTCCGAGGCCGACCATGTCGTGGTAGTCAACAGGATCAAGCCGCACACCGGCTTCATCGGCGAGATCGAGAGCGGGCTGATGAAGATGATGTTGATCGGGCTTGGAAAGCACCACGGGGCCTCGATCTACCACCGTGCGATCATCCATCACTCGTTCGACAAGATCGTGCGGGTCGTGGGCACGATGGTCCGAGAGAAGATGCCGATTGCGTTTGGCGTGGCCACGCTGGAGAACGGCTATGAGGAGACGGCCCAGATCACGGCGGTGCCAGCGCCGGATTTCGAGTCGGTCGAGAAGGAGTTGCTGGTTAAGGCCAAAACGTGGTGTCCGAGGCTGCCCTTCGATGAGGTCGACCTGTTGATTATCGATGAGATGGGGAAGGAGATCAGCGGGTCCGGGATGGACACGAACGTGATCGGGAGGAAGCGCCAGACCCCCGAT
>JASLMQ010000005.1 GCA_030746455.1 Candidatus Latescibacterota bacterium | reverse complement strand
AAACGCGACGTATATTGATAGGAGACACAGCCCCTCTTCCTTCTCGTCGATGCTGAAGACGAGGATCCCGCCCTGTGCAAACCCATCCCGAACGCGATACAGCAAGTAGTGCGTCCCGACCACCTTCTCCAGGACAACACTGAACGACAGCCACCCGGGAAAGACATCGTACTGGATCGTGCTGCCCACTTGATTTGCACTGCCGACGGTACGATGCACATTCACCAGCCTTGATCTGAAGTACCGACGGTCCGCATCGCCGAATCTCCCCAGCTGGTCGAGTATCCTCGCTCGGCCTGCCTTGATCTTTATCGAGTACATCCTCTCGAAATCCAGCGACCGCCGGGTCGGCTGGATGCCCAGCACCCCGGCGATCTCCAGCCGCTTCTCCTCTATGTCTTCCCTGGGAACACCGGTGGGGTATCGCCCAAAGCCCTCCCAGTTCAATCCGAACACCCGCTCTGTCATACAGTTCCTGATTGTCACCAAGGCACCTCCCACAACGATCGACCAGACCGTGGCGGGATGATACATCGACAGCAGGATGCTTCGGTAGGTGTCATCCCCGCTGGCGATTCTCCAAAGAACGTCCGCCAGGCGGCGTCCGTGTTCGGGTTTCGTCTTTCGCTCCGTCAGAACAGCTTGATAGAAGATCCTGCTCAAAACCCGGTGGGAGAACGTCACGCGGTTCAACAGAAATACGACTGCACCGAATCTGTTATCCACCTCGAATCTTCTGATTACGGGCCAGTAGGCCTTCTTCAGACTGGCTCGGTCGATACCTACATCGAGAATGCAGTCGGCCAGTCCCCTTGCCGAGGCATATGCAGAGAAGATTCCGTCCTTGTACAGCCGCGACACGGCCATGTCTCCAATAAGGGCCACTCTGTGGCCGAAGGGACTCCGAGAAGCCCCTACTACCATGTTTGGATTGCACACACACACTGGGGCAAGCGTGGCCTTCCTTGGAAGCAGCCGCTTGATGTGTGGAAGCTCCAGAAAACGCTCCATAATCTGCAGATGCTGCGATGGTTGAGCCCTATCGACCGTCCGACCAAGCAAGACGACAGTTATCCATCCTCCTTTGGGCATCAGCGAAGACATCTCGATCTGCAGGTCCTTTGAGCCGTATTGAGCGAAATGCACCTCGCCTCGTATGTGCCGGAGCAACTCCTCCTCGGTCTGCATCTCGCAGATGAGCGTCTTGCGAACCTTGGGCGGACGGAATCCGGGGATTGCTTTCTTAAGGGCCCCAAAGAGACGGTCTGATTCCGGGTCCATTCCTGGGGTCTGGTTCACACCTCCTGCGAACACGACAAAATCGGCTTCTGTGGTCTCGATACCATTCTTCCCTCCTGTGCCGGTCCGGTACCGCACAACCGGTTTCAAGCTCGGCGAATAGCCCACATCCTGGACCTCCCCTGCAACCACCCTTGCGCCCTCCTCGACCGCCTTGTCAAGCAGATACGAATCGAAATTCACGTGCCGGCCGGCGCGATGCCTGGGCCGCGAACCTCGAAACACCGAAAGCATCTCCCTGCCCTCGGGGACCGGCAACTCGATGCTCTTCCAGTCCCCGTGCACGGTCAGCGATGTTGCTCTTCCCAAGACTATTTCCTCAGGAACGCTCAGCCCGCTCTCCCTCAAGGCGCTGGCCAGCATGGGAGAGATGCCCCCTGCACAGTAATTGCAGCCTTCTCTGAGAGGTATGGAGGATGCCGCTTGGTAGAAGCGGAGCTCCTCCTTCTTCTCCACAATGAGAAGATCGAGCTTCCTGCCCAGCACGCGGGCCTTCTTCGCCGCCTGAATGGCAAAGAACGCGCCGGCGGGACCTCCACCAACCACGACGATGGTGGCACCGTCCGGCAACGAAACGTGCTGCTGGCTTCGATTGAGGGTGCGAACGTCGTTCTTGCTCATCACTGGGACTCAGTGGAGGCGGGCGGCTGCACGAGGGCGTGGCTTGCGAACGAGTAGAGCCCTGCAGATACCGCGCAAGCGAGCCAGGTTCTACAGGGGGTGCCTAGATAGTGAGAGCTCTTCGAGCCAGGAAGGCAATGGCGATAAGGACAACGCCGCCGAGGAGTTTCTGCATCATCCTGGGCTTTAGTCTGGACGCTCCCAGGAAGGATCCGACGGCTCCGCCGTCAGGGTTCTCGGATAGGTACTGGAAGGCAGTACTGCTCCAGCAGATCGCAAATGTCTGATATCTGAGGGGCTCCAAAACGACACGGCAGCCATCCCAGGGCCTCGCCGTCCGGATGGGAGGGTCTTGTGGTCCCGTCACTTCTCTGGACGTCAATGTGAGGCAGAGGCAGCCAGTGGTAGCCTTCCGCAAGAACGAGATCCATATCCGAAAACAGCCACTCCGCGAGCTGACAGAGGTCATCTTCAGGCATCGGTTCACCCAGCAGCGCAATGCCGTTGGGACCCGTCAGGACCGTCCTGGTGGCTCCGGCACGACGGTGCCGCCAGGAATCCTTGCCTGGAGAATCCAAATCATATCCGCCGTGGCAGTGCTTGAGTGTCCCTACACGGTGGCCCCGGTCGGCAAGCTCCCCCACCATACCCTCGATGGCGGTCGTCTTCCCGGTGTTACGAAACCCGGTCACCGCAATCAAGGGGACATTGCCGTTCTCACGGCCCGGCACTGACTGATCAGTCATTGCGGTCTCTCTCGAGCTCTTGTGTGGTCACGAACTACATCTTGGGTGGGAAACGCTCGCAGCCCGGCCTACGGGTTGTACCCTCGCTCGTCGTGCAGCGAGATGTCCAGTCCCGCGATCTCTTCGTCCTGGATGACGCGCAGGCCAATCGTCGAATCGATTACCTTCAGGATGATCCACGTCAGCACCAAACTGTAGATGCCCGTGGCGACCACGCTTACGAACTGGACCCCGACCTGACTGGCGATGCCCCGTTCCAGCCCGGAACCGCCCAAGCTCGAAGCGGCGAACACGCCGGTCAGCATCGCGCCCACGATGCCGCCGATTCCGTGCACCCCGAAGACGTCCAGCGAGTCGTCGTATCCGCATCTGTTCTTGAGGGTGGTGGCTCCCAGGAAGCAGAGCACGCCCGCCGCCGCACCGATCACCAGAGCGCCCATCGGCCCGACGAAACCCGATGCCGGCGTGATCGCCACCAGGCCGCCCACAGCTCCGGTGGCCATACCCAGCACGCTCGGCTTGCCTCGTGTGGCCCACTCGACGAGCATCCAGGTCAGTGCTGCAGAGGCAGCGGAGATCTGAGTCACAGCCATGGCCATGCCGGCCGTGCCGTCGGCCGCAAGCTGGCTCCCGGCGTTGAACCCGAACCAACCCACCCAGAGCATACAAGCGCCGACCACTGTGAGCGTTACGTTGTGAGGCGGCATGGGGATCTCCAGGTAGCCACGGCGTCTGCCCAGTACCATAGCCGCGGTCAACCCGGCGAAGCCGGCGTTGACGTGGACCACCGTGCCTCCCGCAAAATCGAGGGCTCCCATGTCGCCCAACCAGCCGCCACCCCAGACCCAATGGCAGGTCGGAACGTAGACCAGCGTCAGCCAGATTCCCACGAACCAGAACATGGCGGAGAACTTCATTCGCTCGGCAAAGGCCCCCACGATCAGCGCCGGTGTGATGATCGCAAAGGTCAGCTGGAACATCATGAACACTGTCTCGGGAATCGTCTGGCCATCCCGGATGGCATCCACGCCCACTCCTTTGAGGCAGATCTTGCCCAATCCCCCGACCCACTTGTTGAGAACACCGCTCTCGAAGCACAGGCTGTAGGCATACAGCACCCACAGGACCGTCATCAGCGAAGTGATGGCAAGGCACTGCATCAATACCGACAGCACGTTCTTTGTTCGCACCAGCCCACCGTAGAAGAGCAGCAATCCGGGGATGGTCATGAAAAGTACCAGCGCGGTCGAGGCGAGCATCCAGGCCGTATCACCCGAGTCGAGAGATGGCGCCTCCTGGGCCAGGGCCGCCGTCGGCAGGGCAAGGATCGACAACGTCAACAGCGCCATCGGGATGCGCCTGCATACATGAACCTTCATATCGATTGCCTCCCGGGAGACAGGGTGCAGAGTCTAGAGCGCCTCCGAACCGCTTTCACCTGTGCGGATCCGAACGGCCTCTTCCAGGTTGGTAACGAAGATCTTCCCGTCACCTACGTTTCCGGTCTTGGCTGCCCCCTCAATGGCCTCGATGGTCCTACTGACCAGATCGTCGTCCACGGCGGTCTCGATCTTGAGCTTGGGCACGAACTCCACGTCATATTCCGCACCGCGATAGAACTCCCTGTGGCCCGTCTGCCTGCCGAACCCCCTGGCTTCGGTGACGGTCATTCCCCGGACCCCAATCGAGGACAGGGCCATCCGCACGTCGTCCAGCTTATGGGGTTGTACGATTGCTGTGATGAGCTTCATGGGGTCCTCCTCATCGGTTCGCGATCGCTCATTCCGGGTATGATGCGACACTGGTGCAGGAGAATCGGACGGCGGAACGCTGTGGCGGCGGTGCCTCGGGTACGACCGGTGTCGGGCCCCGGCGTTCGGGTATGTCCGTGCGAGACTGCAGGACACCTTCACCCATCCCGCGCTGCTGTCGGCAGACGAGCTGGAGGTTTTGCTCTGGATCGAGCCTAACCTCCTCGCATTCCCACACCAGAAACAACCTCAAACCTCAAGACGGCCACCCGACCTGGTCGCCGCCTCCCCTTCCTGCCTCATAGACGTCCAGGGTAACCCGGGTGACCCCGTTCCCTTCGGCATAAGCTTCCACCCGCTTGAGGATCCGGTCGCGCACAGGTATAAATGGAATCTGCGAAAGCCGCTCCCGCGCCTCCGGAGACCAGAGAAGCGAGGTCGTGACTTCGGCCTCCGCATCTTGTGCACCATCTGAGTCTTGCATCGGCGGTACCGCAGAGCCGCTTCGTGCTCCGACCGCCTCGCGGGCCTGTTGCATCACCCCGAGGGTCACGACCGGGTGCCGGTTTGCCCGTGCGAAAAGCTCGACCCCCTTCACCACCATCCCTCGGGCAAAGGAGGGAATGGCCTGCAGCCGGTTCTGGGCCGCTTCGTCCCACTCCAGCACAAGATCCGCTTCGCTCCCCAATGTCTCTTCTTCGGCCAGCACGATTTCCTCAAAGCCGTGTCTTCCCGGCTCATAACGGCAGGACGGGTCTTCGGCCAGATAGTTCTTCGTCTTGGCGTAGGCACGGGCACGGCAGCCGCTGCACAGGGATCTGAATTCACAGACACCGCAGCGGCCTTCCAGCAACGACCGATCCCGCAATTCCTTCAGCAGAGGCGCTTCACGCCAGATGGCTGCAAATGGGGTCTCCCGCAGATTCCCAACTCCAATTGGCATATACGGACAGGGAGTCACCTCTCCACGGGGATCGATCTGGCAGTAATGGGTGGCCGCCGGGCAGCCCCCTGCGTGAGACTTCAGGAAGGGCGAGTCTGGGTTGTCCTCGTAGATGACACGCTTGTACTGCGGCGCACATTTGGCGCTGATGAGCATGCGTCCCACATGTTTCTTCTGGATCTCATAGAGACCGGCCAGTAAGCGCTCGTACTGTACGGATGAAACATCCGTCAGGCCCTGCCCGCGCCCCGTGCAGACAAGAAGATAAAGGTTGTAGAACTTCGCGCCCAGTTGATAGGCGAAATCCACGATCTGCGGAATCTCCTCGTAGTTCCAGGCCATCACCGAGGTCTGAATCACGAATTCCATTCCGGCCTCGCGCAGCACAACGGCAGCGTCGACCGCAGCCTGCCACGACCCCGGGACATCCGTAAACCGGTCGTGCATCTCCTCCCTGCTCGAATGAAGGCTGAGACCGACACCTTTGACGCCGGCATCGACCATTTGACGCACGTTGGTGGGATTGATTGTCGTCCCGTTAGTCGCCACTACCACGAAGAAGCCGCGTTCCGCTGCACGGCGGACGATGCTGAAAATATCGGATCGCAACAGCGGCTCCCCGCCGGTCAGAATCAGTAGCGCGTTCGGGTTGACCTCGGCGATCTGGCCGATGATGTTGTAACAGTCCTGCGTGGACAACTCGTCCACCTTGCGACCGACGCGGAACGCGGCATCCAGGTAGCAGTGAGAGCATTGGAGGTTGCAGCGTTGAGTCAGATTCCACGAAACGGTGTGGGTGCGAAAATCCATGGAATACGTGTATCTCGAAGATTCGTGAGCGGGAAGGCGCACATCCCGGCCCTTTACATTCCTACTTCTCGCCGGGCGGTCGTCATCACCTCGCCTGTAATGACCTCATAACCGCGCGATCTGGCGAAGTCTTCAATGCCTTTGCGCGCTATCTGACGGACGAACGGCGGCACGCGTCGGAGCCGCTCGTCAGCTTCGGCCGTCCACTGAAGGGGGGAGGCTTGCTCGCCCGAATCTCCGTGGGCCCCGGCCACCATATCGGCAAATGGACGCTTCGGTCCTTCGGGAAGGGAGACAGGCCCTTCCGGGTCCCCCCCGGCTTCTGAAGACATCTCCTCCAGACGTCCTCCCGGCGCAGGTTCCTGAGCCGAACCGTCTAGCCGGCCGATCCTGACATTGAGGGACCGGACCATCTGGGTCTCTTGCGGATTGGTGAGCATACCCACCTCCCACCCGCAGCCCGGGCACTCAAAAATGATCGTCATCGAGTCCTCGTCGGGGCCGCGGGTCTCCTTCATCTTCATCCGTTCGTCACAGCCGACACAGAGGAATCTCACGTGGAGTCTCCCTGGAAGGATTCGATGAGCATGGCGACCCGGGAAATGGCGATCCATCGCCCTGGA
>JASLMQ010000004.1 GCA_030746455.1 Candidatus Latescibacterota bacterium | reverse complement strand
TCGTCTGAATCAGGGGTCGCGTTTCATCATCCTCATCAACCGGTTCGGCCACGCGGAGGAGCGACGCGATGCGCTCCATCAGGACGCGGGGCGGAAACGGCTTGACCAGCAGCGTATCGATGCCCACCTGCTTCACGCGATCCACCAGATCGGCCTGTGGCTTGATGCAGGTGAGAATGAAGGGCGTGTGCACCCCCGCCACATTCATCTCCAGCAGCTCGGCCAGACGGAGCCCGCCCCCCCGAACGTTCAGATCCGCCACGATCAGATCGGGCCGGTTCCTGTGGTGCATGCCCAGAGCAGTCAGAGCATCTTCAGCGCACACCACCTCCATTCGGCCGGCCAGCATGCGAGAGATCAGCTCTGAGAACCTGGGTCTGTCCACGACAAGGACACGACCCAGGGAGCGCTGCTCCCCGGCAGCTTCGGTGCGAGGGTTCGCCTGTCCTGTCTGGTTCATGGCGGTGTTCATAGACTATCGAAATGGGTTAGGGGTTGCATTCCGTGCCAGACCGATCCCTATTCGTACATTAGAGTAGCAATAACAGCACCATTGGCACAACGAATCTGGGGTGCATATCATAACATAATGTTTATATAGTTTGTTAGGCCAGATTCCGATGTGGTAGCAAGAACCTGGGAATGGCTGTCAGCGACCCATCTGTCACGATGCGTACCACCCCGGCTGGAATGCTTTGTTACAGGACGGGTCCTCCCGCCTAGCCGTGGATGCGAAGGGGTGGCCTCAGACCGCTTTTGCTTGCCGGACCCTCGAGATGCGCATATCTTTCGGCCAGTCCACGGGGGGTGCCTGGCTTTGCGCATCTCCTATCGACCACCCGAGACATGGAGACGCCCGTGCAATCCGACTCGATATCCAGTATACTCGACCTCTCAAACCAGGTTGCCCTGATCACGGGGGCAAGCCGCGGAATCGGCCGTGGGATTGCCGAGGTCTTCAAGCAGGCGGGGGCCCGGCTTGCGCTCGTCGCCCGAAGCCCGGGACCGCTTGAGGAGGTCGCCGACAACGTCGCAACGGGCAAAGAAGACACATCCGTTCTGGCCCTACCTGCCGATATCGCCGTCGAGGACCAGGTCAACCGCGTTGTGGAGGAGACGGTAAGCGCCTTTGGCACGGTCGATATCCTTGTCAACAACGCCGGCCTCATGAGCCCGGGTCCCTACACGGAGATCGATCTGGAGGAGTGGAACCGGGTGCTCTTTGCCAACCTAACGGGCGCCTACCTCTGCTGTCGGGCCGTCGGCCCGATGATGGAGGAGCAGAGAAGTGGACGGATCATCAACATCGCCTCGATCAGCGGACAGACCGGCGGGGTTTCAGGCGGCGCGCACTACTCTAGCTCCAAGGGCGGCATGATTGCGATGACGAAAACGCTAGCGCGCGACCTGGCCCCATCGGGCGTTACCGTCAACGCCATCACGCCGGGCGTCATCGAGACGAGCTTCGACCTCTCGCCCGAGGCACGGCAGCGGGTCCAGGAGATGGTTCCGCTCGGGCGCATTGGAAGCCCCGAAGACATCGCATACGCGGCCCTCTTCCTGGCCTCACCTATGGCGTCCTACATTACCGGCGCCACCATCGACGTCAACGGCGGTCTCCTCAAACGCTAATGCTCGATCGGTAGTAAAAGAAAGGCGGGAGAGGCCCAGGTGGCCTCTCCCGCTTCTCTCTTCTTCTTCTTTCGCGCTTTTCGCGTATTTCGTAGTTGCGGTTCCGAGAGATCCGATCAGGGATTGCCTAGATCTCATCCACCCCCTCGAGCGCCCGGATCCAGATATTCCTGTACCGCACCGGGTCCCCGTGGTCCTGCAGCATCAACGGCCTGGTGGATGGATGACCGTCTCCGTACGACGGCGCCGTCTTGTGACCCGTCGGACCCAGCGCCGCGCGATTCAGCTGTACCAGCACCCCGTTATGCGCCACCGTGGTCGTTGCCGGCCGGACGACCTTCGCACCGTCGAATTGCGGCGCGAGAAAGAAGATATCGTACGTCTGCCACTCCCCGGGTTTGCGGCACGCATTCACCATCGGCGGAAATTGGCCATAGATCGCCGTGGTGATGCCATCGGCGTAGGTCGGGTTGTCGTATCCGTCCAACACCTGGATCTCGTACAGCCCCAGCAGGAACACCCCACTGTTTCCCCTTCCCTGGCTGTCTCCCTTCACCTCTTCTGGAGCAGCCCATTCCAGATGGAGCTGGCAGTCGCCGAAACTGTCCGCGGTCTGGATGTTGCCCGTGCGGGTAACCTCCATGCATCCGTTCTCAACCTTCCACTGCGCCGCCCCTCCGTCCTTCCCCACCCACTTGGACAGATCCGTGCCGTCGAACAGCACGACCGCATCCGAGGGGGGGGTCCCCTCCTCCGCTGTCACAACTCTGGGTTGTGGCCGCGAGCCATCGTGCACCCGCCACTTCGACCCGGGGATCATCGGGGTATCGTCATATCCCACAGGTGCCTTCGGTTTCTCCGCCATATCTCACTCTCCTCAACTCACAGCACCACCCTGAACAGGCGCGGCTTCCACTTCATCTGGGACCCGCACCCACGCCCGTCCGAGGGGCTCTACCATCGGTGTCTATCGGTGTTAATCCGTGGTTCCGGGTTGTTTTGGTTTCAGCACTGTGGCCCACGCTCTTTGATGATCTTCATTGCCAGCTCGGGGTCGATCTGCACGATCATCTCCGGCTCGATCTTGCAGTGCCCGGGAAGGTCGAATCCGGCCACCGCGCTCCGCGCGTGCCACCCCGACATGGAGGCATCCATTCCGTCCTCCGCGAACTGTGACATCGGCCCGCCGAACACGTCGTGGAACACAGTCGTGTACCCGTCCACCACCTGAGGGGACTTGGAGAACGCGCCCCCCCCGGCCGAGTTCACCATACCCAGGACCTTCACGCAGTACCAGACGTCATTCAGCGTGCCCTCCGGGTCCAGTCCCCAGTGGAGCGACTTGATGTGGTTGATGCCGGCCTCACGCCCTGCCTCGTATCCCTTCTCCACGTCCGCGTCGTCGTTGGTTACCGGGCCGGATCCGCCACCGGTGCCCGACAGGAAGACGAGGCCGGATGGGGTGATCGTCATCGAAGAGATGCGTCGGCCCTTGGGCGACTGGACCTCGTCATCCTTCTTTCCCAGGTCGATCCCCAGCTTCTTGATCCGGTCGTACACGTCGAAGTCCCGCTTCCAGGATGCGTGCAGCTCTGCCATCTCAGTACCTCCTTCTGGTGTTTAGTCAGGTGGTCCCATTGCTGTCGTTGTCCACAAAATAGGCCACAGAGGTCCTTTGTCAAGAGTACTTCAGGGCTCTGACAGCTACCTCTGCCCGAGTACGGAGTCTATCTCGCCCGGCACAGTCCTGCTCTCCGGCCTTCCCATCGGTGTTCATCCGTGTTCATCGGTGGTTCCGCCTTGTTGTCTTCACGGATCCCAGATCGTGGCTGCGATGTACCGTTCTCCGTCCGGCTCATCGTTGTAGTAGTAGGCCGTCACCACCTTGCCGTCTTCCCGCTGGACCGTTCGGGGGTAGCCCAGGTCGTGGTTCCCACCATCGTCGCGCAGCACGATCTCCCGACCCCACGTCTGTCCACCGTCTTCGCTGAGTGTCGCACGCATCCCGAACGGTGCGTCGCGATACCCGTAGGTCAAACACAGCCTCCCGTCGGCCAGCCGGATCATCGCCGGAGGATTGCCCCCCTGGCCCGTACTGGCAACTGGACGGTTCATATAGGTCCAGGTGCTGCCGCGGTCTTCCGAGGCGTAGAGATCGATCCAGTTGAGCCCGTCTCCTCTGCATCGAACAGCAGCAAGAAGTCGTCCCTCGGGAAGGAGCACGTTGGCCGGCATGATCGAGAATCCCTCAGGTTCCGGGCCGATCCACGACACGAAACCGAAGTGCCGTCCCCCGTCCACGGTCCGTGCGCAGAACACGCGCCCCTCATCGCCATTCGATTTCGCCGACGTCAGGAAGAGCGTGCAGTCCTGAGGCCCGGAGACCAGATAGTCGGTTCGTGCGGCCAGTCCCGGAGTGTCGAACCTCGGAAGCGAAAAGGGTCCGTTCCAGGATGCGCACCGGTCTGTCGAGGTATAGAACCACGAGATCGCCCCCGCGTGGAGGCCGGTGCGCCCGCACATCAGGGCGAAGTCCGGGTGCGTGAACTCGTCGTCGCCCGGGCAGTCGGCGGGGGCGTTCCGCGCGTCCGATGCACTTCCGATCCCGAGCTCCGAAGTCACGTGTTCATCTGCCGATAACCCACGGTCGCCTGGGGTACGGCACGGCGTGTCTGCAACGGCCCAGGTCTCGCCGCCATCGTGGCTCCTGGCCTGCATCCCCACGAAGGGCTTCTCCGTGTCCCGGGCGTGGAACCCGGCATCCGACTTGTGGGTGCCGACCGTGAATCCGACAATGATCTCATCTTCCCAGGACCAGATGCCGTAGTTGGCGGGCCAGCCGCCGTAGCGTCCCGATTCACGGTACACCGTTACGTGCTCCATCCGTTCCACCTTTCGCCTTGGGAGCCTTTTGCTGGTCCATCGGTCAGGAAATGGTTATCTTTGCCCTGCGATAATCGCAAAGGTACGCACCGCGATACGGAACAGCAAATGGGAATGGGGGAAGGGTGGAGCAATGAGACTGGAGGAGAAGGACGGCTGGCTGTACGTGAAGCTCGAGCCCGCGGAGCACGCGCCGGACCTGGACTGGAACAGGCTGATCAAGTGGAAATTGCCCCGATCCGAACGTGTCTACGTCGCCGAGATTGGGACCTGGATCGTACAAAGCCACCATCGCAAGATGGTGGAGTCGCTTTTCCATCTATACCGCAAGATCGCAGAGGCAGATCCGGACCCGGAATGCCCGAACCTGCAGGAAGCCCAGAGGCTTCTGGAGCAGATCGCGATGGAGCC
>JASLMQ010000003.1 GCA_030746455.1 Candidatus Latescibacterota bacterium | reverse complement strand
GATGCCGGCAGAAAAGCCAGCAACAACGAGTACTGCATGCCCCGCGTTGTCGACAGGAAAGGCATGACCTTCACCAGCCTCGCTGCGGAGCACGGCTACCTGGCCCTGGAGGGCGAGGGGCAATCGCTTCGCGTCGGCGAGAAGATCCAGTTCATCCCGGGATACAGCGACCTCACAGTCTGCCTCTACAACACCTTCCACGGGATCCGGAACGGACGCGTGGAGGCGGTGTGGGATATCCAGGGCAGGGGGAAGCTGGAGTAGGCTGCCCTGCGGAAGAAAATTCCAGGTCAACCCCGGCTTCACGAGGAACAGAACACGGCGACACTGATTCAACAGCTTGTTTCTTTGGGTTTTACGTCTTGGGCACGGCCCGTGGTATGAGCCTTGCTTCCCGTCTGTCCGGTCGAGTTTGTCTCCGTGACGCCACTGGACATTCGGAAAAGGGCCCTGCCCGTGGAAGTGCTGTTCCTCGTATACGCCGTGATATCGACCTCCGTGCTCGGACTCCTCTGCCTGGTGGTGCTGGAATACCAGAACGGCAAGACCAGGCGATGGAATCGCCTGTGGTCCGAGTACCGTACCGGCGACCCTCCCACTCCTCGCGTCACGCTGTCGGCCGTCGAGCCGTCGGTCCGTGAAGCGCTTCCCGCTCCCGACTACGAGTACGATTCCCCTTGACGCGATCCCCTCGATGACCTAAGATTGCGCAGGGAACCATCCCCAACTCTCTACAAATCATAGCTTTATTCCATATCCCGAGTTCAACATCCTGAGGTGTATGCATGCGCTGCCTGGTTACCGGAGGTGCCGGATTCATCGGTCACAATCTCATCAGGGCCCTGCTCGACGAAGGGCACACCGTCCGCGTTCTGGACAACCTGTCCACGGGGAAACGGGACAATCTCGGTCCCTTTCAGGACAGGATCGAGCTCATCGAAGGAGATCTGAGGAGCTACCACATCGTCCACGAGGCGGTCCGCAACATCGACGTCGTCTTCCATCAGGGCGCGCTCCCCTCGGTTCCTCGTTCGGTCAAGGACCCCATCACCACCAACCAGGTCAACGTGGAGGGCACCCTCAACCTGCTGGACGCCGCGCAGGACACGGGCGTGCGACGCGTGGTCTATGCCTCCTCGTCCTCCATCTATGGCGAAAACGACCGGCTACCCAAGAAGGAGGACATGACCCCGCAGCCCATCTCGCCCTATGCCGTGGCCAAGCTGGCCGGTGAGAAGTACTGCCAGGTCTTTACCCGCACCTACGGGCTCGAGACGGTATGCCTTCGGTACTTCAATGTCTTCGGTCCGGGACAGGACCCGCAGTCAGAGTATTCCGCCGTGATCCCTCTGTTCATCACCGCTTTCCTCGAAGGCCGCCAGATCACGGTCCATGGAGACGGGGAGCAGTCTCGCGACTTCACCTATGTGGACAACGTGGTGAACGCCAACCTCCTGGCAGCCGAAGCGAAGGACGCACCGGGCGAGGTCTTCAACGTCGCCTGCGGCGACCGGATCAGCCTCAACCAGATGCTCGATCACCTGAGGACCTTCACAGAGGTTGACGTGGACGTGGTCTACGGCGACTCTCGACCGGGTGACGTCAAGCACTCCATGGCGGACATCGAGGGCGCCCGCAAGATCCTCGGGTACGAACCATTGGTTTCCGTCGCCGAGGGCCTTCGGCGCAGCGTCGAGTACTACCGCACCGTCCAGCAGAGCTGATGAAGCCTTCCCCCAAGTACATCGTTGACCACCACGGCAACCGCATCGCCGTGATCCTGCCGATAGACGAGTACAACCGGCTGCTCGAGGCCTCGGGTGGATCGGCGGATCAGGACTCCGCCGCATCCGAGGCCGCAGCGGCCAAGGATCAGGAGGCCTACACCGAGGAAGAGGAGCAGATCCTCAAGAACCGGCTCAAGGCCCTCGGTTACCTCTAGCAGCAGGGATTACTGAACGGATCGGGGACGCAGTGATGTCCGACGCCATCCACGACTCAGCCACGATTGGCCGAAACACCATCCTCGGCCAGGGCTGCGTGATCCTGGAGAACGTCACAATCGGTTCGGGATGTCGTATCGGCCACAACGTGGTCATTCACGCCCACACCGTCGTTGGCGGCAACGTTCGTATCGACGACCACGCGGTTCTTGGCAAGCGACCCATGCGCTCCGTTGCCGTGGCGATCCCCCAGGGGGACGACCTCGATCCACTGCAGGTCGGATCTGGAACCCTCATCGGCACGGGAGCCGTGCTCTATCGAGGTAGCCGCATCGGGAGCCAGGTCCTCATCGCCGATTACGCCTCTGTCCGTGAGGAGAGCACTGTTGGGGATCTTACGATTATCGGTCGCGGCACCGTGGTCGAGAACAAGGTCGAGATCGGTTCTTCCTGCAAGGTCGAAACGGGCGTTTTCGTCTGCGCCTACTCTGAAATCGGCGACGGCTGCTTCATCGCTCCGGGGGTCGCGGTCACGAATGACAACTTTATGGGACGCAGCGAGGAGCGCAAGAAGCACTACAGGGGGATCACGATGCGCGACGGGGCCCGCATCGGCGCGAACGCCACGGTCCTGCCGGGTATCACCATCGAGGCCGACGGCGTTGTCGCGGCTGGTGCCGTCGTCACTCGAGACGTCCCGGCACGCCAGATCGTCGCCGGCGTCCCCGCACGCCCCTTCCACGACGTCCCCGAGGATCAGCTACTGGAGAACCAGCCCCCACCCAAGTGACGGGGTCTCAGCGCACGATTCTGAGCCAAACGAAAAGCGCCCTGAGCAGATTACCTGCTCAGGGCGCTCAGTCTTTTCGTCCTGCCGATCAGCGCCAGTCCAGCTGTTCCTCGAAATTGTCGTGCATGCGGAACGGTACCACCTTTAGAGGTCGTTATGAACGCCCCGGACCCAAGGTATTTCACCCCCAACGGGTCCGGGGCGTTCACCTCAAACGGCGCCTTCCGGCTCCTTCACCACGGTCAGGTACTCCGCCGCTACAACTTCGAGGTCGCCCTGGAGGCCGTCGAGCAGGCAAGGGCCGACATTCCGGGCCTGGAGCTCGATCTGTACGGCGACGGCGAGGAAGGCTACATCGAAGACCTGCGCCGATTCGTACGGGCACATGGGCTGAGCGGGTGTGTCCGCTTCCACGACCGTGTGCCCGTGGAGCAGGTCCCTGACCTCATTCGGCAAGCCGACATCGGACTCGTTCCCTGCCGCAGGGATGTGTTCGTTGACAAAGTGATGCTCCCGGTCCGACTGCTCGAGTACGTCGTGATGGGCCTGCCAGCCGTCGTCTCCAGAGTCGGGACGGTGGAGGCCTACTTCGGGAGTGACGAGGTCGCCTATTACCCGCACAACGATGCCGGGGCGCTGGCCCACCGGATCGTGGACCTGTACCGTAATCCCCGGCAGCGCACCCAGATGGCCGAACGCGCAAAGAACGCGTTCCGGAGTCACGAATGGCCACAAATGCAGAAACGGTACTACCGCGTCCTGGACGCGCTCCTGAACGGCGACGGACCCCTCGTCGGATCGCTCGTTTGACTGAGACGCGTACAAGGCCTGCAGACCGGAGGATTTGGGCAGCGCTCCTTCTGCTTGCCCTCTCGGCCTTCGCCTGCTCAGCCGTCCTCACGGAAGGGTTGCGTCTCTTCGATAACGACTTCGACTGGATCGCATCCGCCTCCAGCAGAACGTGGTCCGGGATCCTGGGAGACATCCTTCGGCCGATACCGGAGGATTGGGGATTCCAGCACCGTCCGGTCCAGACGCTCTTCTTCAAGGGCCTCCAGGGGCTTTTCGGCTACAACCCCCTGCCCTACTATGCCTTCAAGAGTCTGCTGTTTTCCGCTGTGGTCGCCGCCATCGCCGTATTCTGCCGGGTCGGCGGCCTATCGAACCAGGCCGCGTTCACGGCCGCAACCGTATTCGGCCTCTCCAGCCCGGTCTTCGCGAGCGTTCTCTGGGTATCCGACTTCGAGCTGCTCGCCCAGTTCTTCACTGTTGCTACGTTTGCGCTGGTGCTTCTTGCCAGACGTAGCAACTACTATGACCAGGACAAGGTGCGGTCGTTCCTGTATCAGGTGGCCCTGTTCCTCCTCGTCGTTCTGGCCCACAGGAGCAAGGGAAGCGCCAAGCTGATCCCGGCAATACTGTTCGTCTATCTGTTCATCACGAATCGCCAGGCACTCAGGCGCCACTTGGTGGTCCTGACGCTGATGGGGCTGACCATCGTGCCAGTCTTCAGGCTGGTGTCGGACCCGATCCCGCCCTTTGCGCCCTGGGCCGCGGACCAGTCTCAAGGATGGATGTGGAAGCCGGCCAATTGGGAAACGTTGCGCGTCTTGCTCCTCGGCAACGCGCACCTCATCCGCAGCATCTACGAGGGAGGTACAGCCCACAGCCTTTTGAGTGTCCTCTGCCCTACGCTGTTCTGGTGCGGGCTCCTTGCCGGGGGCATCGTCCTGTCGAAGCGTGGGATGGTCTGTGGCATCTCTCACCGGGAACGGGCGACGCTGCCGCTTGTGGGCATCTGGTTCGTCGCCACGGTCTTCTCGTTCTCGGCATTCCCCAGGCTTCCCGCGGACTTCATGGCCCGTTACGTGACCGTGGCGCTCGTGCCTGCCAGCATACTGCTCGGAGTGCTGCTCTCCAGAGCGGCTGGGGCATTGCCTCGGCGCCTGTCCCCATACGCAGCACCGGTCCTCGTCGCCGTCGTCGTCGGACACGGCCTGACCAACTCCGTCCAGGTTCGGCACACGCGCGACTTCGTCGGCCAGATCATCGTGTCCTACGACAGGGCTCGAGAAGCCATCGCCAAGACAGTCCGGGATTCGGACATCTACCTTCTCGACTTCACATACGGCTACAGCAGGGCCATCGATGACGGCAACCGATACATTCAAAACACGGGTCGAGCGGTTCAGATGGACAACAATCGGTCGTTCTACGTGCTCGTCTACCACGAGGTAAGGACGCCACGGGTCGACTTCGCAGTCCCGGCACAGCGAATCGCGAGGGCCCTGCCAAACGTGCTGCGCGGCACGACGGGGGGGCGTGTCCGCCTACAGCCTGTGGGCGACTATCACGGGCTGACCGACGGACTCTGCGATCGCTGGATCAACCGTGATTCCCGCGCCGCACACGCAATCCTGTTTCGAGTCGGCTTTGACCCCATAGAATCACAGGAAGGATAGCCACATGAACGTACTCGGAATCCACGACGGCAAGGATTCGGGCGTCTGCCTGCTCATCGACGGACAACCTGTCTACGCCGCCAACGAAGAGCGGTTCTCGCGCAAGAAGCTTCACTTCGGCTTCCCCTACCTTGCCCTGCGCGACCTCCTGGATACGACCCGGATCCATCCCCGCGAAATCGACCGCGTCAGCGTCGGGTTCGAGGCCATGGTCGAGACCGAGGACTACCCTATCTACGTCGACATCGACGACACCAAGCTCTTTCAGAGGATCTTCGCGGGCACCACGCGGTTCCTCGGACCCGTGACGGCAACACGCGCCTTCGTTCGAGCTTCGCGTCAGATCCTTTCGCTGATCAGCTGCAACAAGCAGGGGCTGCAGAAGTCACTTAGCGATGTCGGCATCAGGGCTCCGGTGGAATTCGTAGACCACCATCGCAGCCATGCCGCCTCGGCCTACTATACCTCGGGATTCGAGGATGCGCTCGTGATCACCGCCGACGGCGGCGGAGACGGCCTCGCAGGGAGCGTCTACACAGGCCGGAAGGGCGACCTGGAAGTCCTGAGCGAGTGGCCCCGGGTGCATTCGCCCGGTAACTTCTGGTTCCTGATCACCTACATCTGCGGCTTCAACCCGATCAAGCACGGCGGCAAGATCACGGGACTCGCCGCGTACACCGTCTGCGAGGAGGCGCACCAGGTTCTGTCGGACTTCTACGGCTACGACCCCGATCGGCTTTCCTTCGTGAACAAGAAACACCTGATGTTCCAGGACGCCTACCACGCCCTCAAGGAGGCCCTGGAGGGCTTCACGATCGAGCAGATCGCCTATGGTGCCCAGAAGGTCCTCGAGGACACGATTGTGGGAGTAGCACAGGCTGGGGCCGAGCGTACGGGACTGCGTCGGCTTGCACTGTCCGGCGGTACCTTTGCCAACGTGCGGCTCAACCAGAAGATCCTGGAACTGGAGGACGTCGACGAGGTCTTCATCCATCCCCACATGGGCGATGGCGGTGTCGCGGTTGGCTCCGCCCTGGATGTTTCGGCTCGGCACGCAGGCCTGAAGCCCTATGCGATTTCGGAGGCCTGTTGGGGGAACGACGTCCCCGATGCGGTCATCCGCAAGACCCTGATGGAGCATCCGGTCCGGTGGCAGAAGCTGAGCGACCCGGCATCGGCCATCGCCGACTGCTTGGCGCGCAAAGAAGTCATTGGGCTCTTCAACGGCCGGATGGAGTACGGGCCTCGCGCGCTGGGCCACCGAACCATCATGGCAGAACCGACGGATCCAACGATGATGGATTGGCTCAACAAGCGCCTGGAGCGGACCGAGTTCATGCCTTTCGCACCGATC
>JASLMQ010000002.1 GCA_030746455.1 Candidatus Latescibacterota bacterium | reverse complement strand
TCTTCACGTTGAGTCATATTCGGGGAATCCGTCTATGGATAGATGGAGCGCCAGACCACGATGAGGACGAACGCACCGAGCGCCAGGAGGCCGGCAATCAGCAGCTTCTGGTACTTCACCTTGACCACGCCGAAGTCGAGCAGGATGATCCGGAGGCCCAGGGAGGCGTGGAAGGTGAGCGTCAGGAGCAGCAGGAACTGGATGACAGGCCTGTAGGCAAGCGTGAGGTGGAGGACCATGAGGAAGACCACGGCGATGGCCGAAAGCCGCTGGCCGTACCAGGCCCACATACCCGCCGGCGTTTGTCTCAGTCGGTTCGGGTCCTGCTCGCCCCACTGCAGGGGCTCGCGATACCGCAGATCATCGGAACTCGGTTCCATCGTTGCCGCTCCCTCGAGACGGTCTATTCGCCGTACGATTGGCAGGTTTTGAGATCTCTGTGCTTGAACTCGACCGGGACCTGTTCAAAGGCTGGCCGTCCGTCATCGCCTCGTGACAGGAACAGGTTGAACAGACCATGGGCATCGTCCTGGTCCGGGTGGTCGGCGCGGTAGTGGGATCCGCGAGACTCGCTGCGTCGGAGGGACGATTCGGCGACCATCCGGGAAGTGTCGATCATGTTCAGCAGGTCTATGAAGCAGAGCCATTCCATGTTGTAGGGCAGATCGCCCAGGACGGATGCCGCGCGCGTCTCCTCGGCGAGGGTCTCGATTTCGCCCAGCGCAGCGGCAAGGTCCGCGGCGTTACGCACGACGCCGACCCGGGTCCAGTTGATTTCGCGCAGGGCGTCTCGGAGGTCGAATACGTTGGCGCGGCCTCCATTGCCTTCAGGCGCAGAATAGCGTTCGATGGCATCTGCGACGAGATCCGGCGCCGTTTCCGGTACCGCAGACGGCTCCCGGCTCAGGTAGCGGGCGACGGCCTTGCCGGTCTGCCGGCCGAAGACCACAGAGTCGCAGATCCCGTTTCCGCCCAGCCGGTTGGCCCCGTGAACGCCTCCGCTGTCTTCCCCCGCCACGAAGAGGCCCTCGAGGGAAGACTGTCCGCTGGAATCGATCGCCGCCCCACCCATGTGGTAGTGAGCCGTGGGGGAGACGGGCACCCGCTCACGCGCGAGATCCAGGCCGAACTGACTGCACCGATCGCACATGCCCGGGAAGTTCTCCCTCACGAAATCGGCGCCGAGATGCGAGGCGTCGATGTGAACGCCGCCTTCGAGACAGGCCCGGCCCTCGGTCATCTCGAGGTAGATGGACCGGCTGACGATGTCGCGGGTGGCCCGTTCCATCGCCTCAGGCGCGTAGCGCTGCATGAACCGCTCTCCGTGGCCGTTGAACAGATAGGCGCCCGAGCCGCGGAGGCCTTCCTCGAGCAGGGAGCCCGCCATGACACTGCCGGGCACGATCAGTCCCGTTGGGTGGAACTGGACCATTTCCATGTCACGCATTCGGGCGCCGCTGCGGTAGAGCATCGCCAACCCGTCGACCGACTTCTCCGGGCCCGGCGCGTGGAAGCGGTACTGTGTGGGGCCGCCACCACTGGCCATGACCGTGCAGCGGGCACGTGCAACGACGAATCTGCCCCGCTTGATGTCGAACAGAAGGGCGCCGGTGACCCGACGGGCGGAGGCCTCACACAGCAGTTCGACGGCGCGGCACTCCTCGAGAACGGTGATGTTGCGCTTCAGCACCTGCTCGGTAATCCGGCTGACGATCTCGATGCCCGTCAGGTCGCCCTTGTGGACGGTGCGGTCGAACGATTGACCGGCAAAGGGCTTCTGATGGATCGTGCCGTCCGGGTTCCTGTCGAAGAAACACCCGTACCGGGTCTCCATCTCCTTGATCGAAGGGGTCGCCTCCTCTACAAGGGTCCTCGCCAGCTCCTGATCGTTGATGTACCGGCCGCCCTTGAGCGTGTCCATCAGGTGCTTCTCGTGCGAATCCCGGGGATCCAACACCACATTGAAGCCGCCCTGGACCATCCGGCTGCAGCCGCCCTTCCCTTTCAGTGCCTTGGTGACGATCTGGATGTTGAGATCCGGATCCGCATCATAGGCGTTGAGGGCGGCCAGCTGGCCCGCTGCGCCCATACCCACGATCAGGACATCCGAGGCGACTTCCTCGATCATCGGTTCTCTCACGGCTGCGGTCGTGGAAAGCGGAGAGCGAATCACACTTCAGTGACCTGCCTGTACGGCTGCAGAAGTCGTGCAGGGGCTTGAAGATAGTACGGGCGAGGGGGGAAAGCAAGAGGGGATTGCGCCCGGCCGCACTCCCCTCTAGGATGGCCCTGTCGCCAGTGCTATATTGCGGTTCCACGTCGGACACAGGCGCCGGGGTCCGTGATGGATGCCGGCGGCCGGCCGAATCCTCTACTCAGACGGGCATAGCTCATCGACCGGAGGACAGGTATGACGACGAAGAGATCCGAAGGACTCCCGCTGCTGAAGTGGACCCAGGGAGGACAGCTCGAGGCGGATGGAGCCGAGATCGGTGATGGGATGGAGCTGGTGCGGACCCTGTGCGATCGGTTCCCGAATCGAACAGCGGGAAGCCCGGACGAGCACGGTCAGGCTGAGTATCTGGCCGAGGTGCTGAAGGAGGCCGGGCTGGTGGACGTGGCCCTGGACCCGGTGCCCTGCATCGGCACCGACTTCGACCACGTCGAGCTTCGGTTTCCCGACTCGGAAGGCACAGAGATCGAGGCGATGCCGATCGTGTTCAGCGGATCCACGCCAAAGGACGGCGAGACCGCGCCGATTTGCTACTACGATAGCGAGGACTTCGTGGACTTCGAGCGAGACGATCTCGAGGGAAAGATCGTGCTCGTGTACGGAGGATTCGGGGAGTACCGCACGGTCGAGTACTACAGATCTGCGGTTAAGGCAGGAGTCGCCGGGGTGGTGGTGATCCGGGACAGGGAGTATGCGATCTGTATGGCGATGCCCGCTGCCCTGGCCGCCTGCGGAAATGTGCCGGTCGTGGGTGTGTCCCACACCGGGGGGATGGACCTGGTCAAGAGCGGCGCGACGACGGCGTTTCTGAAGGTGCATACCCGGACGGAGGACATCACCGGGTACAACGTCGTCGGGTGCCTGCCCGCCAACCGGGATCCGATAGACGATCGGGTGCTGCTGGTGACCGCGCACCTGGACGGCAAACCCGTGAAGCCCTCCGCGGCGGACAACGCGACGGGTACGGCGATGGCCGTGGAGGTGATGCGCGCGCTGTCCCGAGCCGATCGTCGCCGGGACGTGTGGTTCGCGGGATACACCGCCGAGGAGACCGGGTTCGGCGGCACACTGCAGTTCCCAAAGGATCATCCCGACGTTGTGGACCGCTGCGCCCTTCAGCTCTACTACGATGGGCACGGTACCCTCGTCGGTCGAAACATCCTGACCGTCACCGGTGACGACGGGCTCGAGCGCTTCATGCGGGACGTGGCGGACGAGATCGAGCACCCCATGGAGACGAACAGGGCCCTGATCTCTCTGGACCCGATCGTCATGTGTGCGAAGGGCGTGCCCGCGATCCGGGTCGCCCGCACTCCGCAGAGGACCTGGCACAGCGATCACGACACGCCGGACGACGTGGGACCCCAGGCGATGCGCTCGGGGATCCACCTGTTCTCCGAGGCCGCGTACAGGCTCGTCAACGCGGAATCTCTGCCGTTCGAGCGCTGGGTGAGCGACCCGGACCGGGCCAAGGCCCAGGAGCGGGTGGACCGATGGGTCCCCCGGACGATCGAGGAGGCGCGGGAGGGCCTGGCGAGCGGGAAGGCGTCGTAGCGTCCAGGATGGATCGCGTCGTCGCGGTGCGCCGGACCGATGGATCAGGCCGCGGCAAGGCGAGTCCACGAAGGAGGCAGCGATGATCATCGACTGTCACAGCCACGTCTTCAATGGCATCTACGGCTTTCACAACGGCTGCCGTGTGCGGAGCCACACGTACGGGAGGGTGATCTGGTCCGACGGGGACCGGGAGGGGACCTGGCAGTGGGTGCCTCCGTGCTTCAAGAACTGGGAGGACCTGGCACCCGTGCTGCTGTCCTATATGGACTGCGAAGGGGTGGACATCAGCGTGATCCAGAATGCGCCGAACTACACGCTACCGGACAACCACGGCTACATTCATCAGACGATCTCGCGCTGGCCGGATCGCTTCATCGCGTGCATGTTCGTGGACTGGAACCAAGACAGCGCGATCGAGGAGCTCGACCGATGGTACGGGATGGGGTTCCGGGGCCTGGACTTCACCCTTCGCCACGATACCCGGTTCGACGGCCCGCCCGCGCAGGCGCCCTACAGGGTCAATGACGCCCGGTATGACCCATACTGGCGCAAGGTCACCGAACTGGGGCTCCCCGTCTTCTGGAATCCGGGGAAGATCGGCAGGGCCGAGTACCAGGTCGAGGCATTCCGAGACCTGGTCGATCGGTTCGGGATTCGGCTGGTGATAAACCATATGGGTGGAATGGGACGCCAGGCGGGCAGCTACGAGGGGATGGAGGGCCTTCTGGAGGAGGCGAAGCGGGATGGGGAATACGACCGCTGGCTCGAGGGGGTACGGCTGGCGGCCCATCCGAATGTCTACTACGACATCGGCGGCTACATGGCCGTCTGGAAGCGCTTCGACCGCTACCCGTACGCGATCTACGCGCAGTGGTTCGACCTGGTCCGGGCGATCCTGGACGAGGTGGGCATCGACAAGGTCTTCACGGGCACGGACTGGCCCACGGTCCTGCGCCGGGGCTCGTATCGGGAGTGCTGGGACGCCGTCCGGTACGACATCCCATTCCTCAGCGACACCGATCGGAGAAAGATCCTTGGCGACAACGCGGCGCGCGCGTTCAGGACCTGGGGGATTCTGCCCTTGGGGGGATGATGCCCGGGGCGGATCTCGGCTCGAGAGAACCCAACCACCGAATGCAAGCAGCCCTCCAGGGCCTGACCCAGAGGGTTGATCTGCGTGCGCCAGGTTCCGCAGGGCATGGCCCTTGTGGAACCGCGCTACCGTTCGCCAGTTCGAGTACCCTCACAATCCGGCAGAGCCGCAACCGCCTCCCGCATCCTCTCCGAGTAGATCCGTTCCGAGCGCCTGCCGAAGGTGAACATCAGCCAGCCGATCGTGAGCAAAACGGCCCCGAGTCCCGCGCTCGCCCACCAGGCCGAGCGACCCGACGGGAACAGGCTGAGGATCCACACCAGGCACCCGATGCCCATCGTGAGGCCGCCCACCAGGCCGAAGCTCGAGGTCTCCCTCACGCCGCGTGCGTAGACCTCGCGGACGATATCCACGGGCGTGGCCAACTGGTGGAAGAAGGCATCGACCATCTCCTGCTCGGCGGTCGTCTCGGTGGCGAAGAGCCGGGCGAATAGCCAGACCGACCCCCCGAAGGCCAGCGCGGCTAGCCTGAGCACCCACGTCATCGCGGGGGTCAGGTCGCCCTAGGCCATGGCAGGAAGCGTGAACCAAAGCGCAAGGGCGATCAGGACCCCAACGGCCACAAGGACGAGCCGCGCGTCGCGATACCAGCGGCCCAACCAGGTCGACCCCAAGAGGATCCCGGTGGTGAGCCCGGCGCTGGCGTAGGTCATCAGGCCGATGGGCAGCTCGAGCACGAAGTGCGCCAACAGTCCGATGCCCAGGCCCCAGACCATGGCGGCAGGCCGAAGACGACGGGCACGGTGAGGAAGAGCAGACTGGCCGTCAGCCCGACCCTGAGGGCGGCGCGCTCATCCAGAACGCTGTAGTAACGCTGCGCGGAATGGATCGACAGGGCGCCCACGTCCTGGAGCAGGACGATGCCCACCAGGAAGTGGACGTTGTAGGTGAGGCCCCGGAAGGCGAAGTTCCACTGAAACGGCGGGACGCTGTCGAGCACGGCGGCCAGACCGCCTGCCGCCTTCACGCTGAGGGGCATCACGACGAGGGTGATGGAGAGGAGGATGACGAACTGGACCACGTCGGTGACCGTCACGGCCCATAGCCCGCCCAGGTAGGTGTAGAGCAGGATGACGGCGGCCATGCTATATTGGCAACGCAGTGAGCGGGCACGCTGTGATGCGTGCGTCAGAAATGGACATCACAGAGGGAAGGTTCAGAATGTCAGGTGAATCACGCGTGAGCGAAGGCGGCACGCTCATGGCAGGTGCGGCCACAAGCAACATCACTCCGTCGCTTGGGGCGTCCCTGGACGGGCCGATTAGCAAACCCGGCCCGGCCGAACACATCCACGACGACCTCTTCGCCCGTTGTCTGGTCCTGAGCTACGGGCAGACCCGACTGGCCATCGCCGTGTGCGACAGCACGATGATCGCCGCCGACATCTTCGCGTCGGCCAAGAAACGGGTCACGGATCTCACAGGCATCCCACCCGAGGATGCCATGATGACGGCCACGCATACCCACAGCACACCACGAGCCGTGGAGATCAGTCGGGCACCGATCGACAGGGCCTACCGAGCCTTCCTTGCGGAGCGTATCGCGGACGGGGTCTGCCGAGCCGCCAATCAGCTCGCCCCGGCGCGTCTCGGGGTGACCACATTCGAGAAGCCCGAACACCTCCACAACCGGCGCTGGTACATGAAGCCGGGGAGCATTCCGCCGAACCCGTTCGGTCTGACCGGTGACCGGGTGCGCATGAACCCACCGCGGGGGGACGCCAACCTGCTCGAGCCGGCCGGCCCGACCGACCCACAGGTCACGGTCATCTCCATACAACATCAGGACGGCAGCCCCCTGGCCGTACTGGCCAACTACGGCCTGCACTACGTCGGCGGCACGGCCCGGGGCCACGTGAGCGCAGACTACTACGGCGCGTTCTGCCGCTACCTGAAGGCGCGTATGGCGGCCGGCCAGCAGGACCCGCCCTTTGTGGCCCTGCTGGCCAATGGCGCGAGCGGCAACGTGAACAACGTCGACGTCCTGACAGGTGCGGAGAAGAAGGCGCCCTACGAACAGATCAAGCACGTGGTGCGGGATCTCGCCGATTCCGTGCTGGAGGCGATCGGGGATCTGAGTCACACGGACGACCTCCCGCTGCGAACGGCCGCCAGTGACCTTGACCTTGCGATCCGGAAGCCCGATCGGGAGCGACTGGAATGGGCGCGTTCCGTCCTGGCACAACAGGACGTTGATCGCTCCGAGGAGGGGGAGAGGCCCCACCCCTACCGTGAGATATTCGCGCGAGAGGCCATCGGCCTGGCCGACCGCCCGGACACCGCGCTGCTGAAGCTCCAGGTCTTCCGGATCGGAAGCCTCGCGCTTTGTGCCCTTCCGGCGGAGGTCTTCGCCGAAACCGGACTGGCGATCCGACAGGCCAGCCCTTTTCCCGTCACGGCCGTGATGTCCCTGGCCAACGGATATCACGGCTACCTGCCCACACCCGAGCAACACGCCCTCGGCGGTTACGAGACCTGGCCCGCCCAGTCGAGCTGCCTCGAGGTGGATGCCGAGCCGAAGATCAGGAGTGCGATCGAACACCTCCTGTCAGACCTGGTGTAGGCTGGACCCAGACCGCGCGTTCCCCTGTCTTCGCCTTCGATGCACCGGTACGAGAACCGCAGGAACAGCACCGAGCTGCAGAGGGAGACAATCCAGATGCCTGAGCCGGATGTGTACAATGAGCAGCGCATATCCATGTTGACGCCGGAGCTGCGGGAGAAGGTGCGGCACAACCTGGTGACGACCCAGTTCCGCAAGGCGGGGTGCACCCGTCCGGACGGACAGGACTGGCCGGCCTGGTTCGAGCAGGCGCCGGTCGAGCGCGTGCGCGTGGCGACGGGATCCAAGGCGTTCGGGACCTACAACCACCAGCCCGG
>JASLMQ010000001.1 GCA_030746455.1 Candidatus Latescibacterota bacterium | reverse complement strand
ACGGTATACTTCACATTGAGGGTAGACCGCAGGATCGGATGCCTCGATGACTTGCACCTCGTTTTGAGGAGCGTGCCAGCCCACAATGCTACCCGGCCGGGATACGGACTCCTGGTTCTGTCGATCGACCACCACCAGGTTGTGGCCCCACGACCCGTCGGCGAACAACCTGTAGGTCATGATCTTCCCGAAGTCCGAGACCAGCTCCTCTCCATAGGCCCATACCATCAGGTTCAGCATGTCTTCGTGATCGTGGCCCCAGTTCCCCGAGTAGTGCAGGTGCGCCTGGATCTGGTCGCCGCGTGCTCGGTCTCCCCGGCCGAGTACGGCGTGCCCGAACGCGGGATACAGAATGGGCTTCACGGTATCCGGCACCGGCTCCCGGCCCCCGCCCGACCAGTAGGTCGTGTCGTGCGCCTGGATGTAGTTGCCGTCGGGATAGACCATCGTCTTGAGCACGTCGATCGCGCGATGCAGCCCGGGTAGTTGCTGGGGGAGATCCAAGTTGTCGAACCGATTCCCGTCGATCGTGGAGCAGAACCCGGGTGGATCGGAATACCCCTCCCCCTCGGAAGCAGCTTCGGCCATCCCATAGAGGTGCATCGCCCCGTAGGACATGCTCTCCGGAAAGGTCGAGTCGGCCATGATCGTCTTCTCTTCCATCTGCCGGAGCTTCCAGAACGCGTAGTGCACGATTTCGGGAATCCCGGCCGCCTTGCCGATGGCGATCATTCCCTCGCACTGGGACGGGATGTGGTTCCGCAGCGCGTAGCTGGGCTGGGGGAAATGGACGTCGGCCCGGACGGCGTCCCTGGTCAGATAAAGGAAGAGGTCTTCCTCCACGACACGCCGTGCGTCTCTGCCCTCTGCAAGACGGTCCAACGCGTCCCATACCTGTGCGTCAACCACCAGGTCGTAGGCGACCACACCCGCAATTCCCTTCAGACCTGCGTGATTCCGGTCCCGCCAGATGCCCGCGTGTGAGACCTGCTCGTCCACGGGTCGGAACCGCTCCTCCTCCGACGCCACGCTCGTCAGCCCTCGATGGATCTTCGGCCAGTGGGGCACCGCACACGCGAAGTCGTACGCGATGGCGGCCGACCGCCTGGCGTAGGCGAGATCATCCGTCGCGCGATACAACATGGCCAGCAGATCCGCCGCCTCGGACAGGCAGTGGATGCGGACGTTGTCCATGTACTCACCGAGCAGGTAGATCCGCCTTCCGTCAGACGCATCGTGATACGGGTAGACCTGCGCATCCCCCTTGGGGCCGGTGATCTCGATCCGGCCGGTCTCGGGGAACAGCTCGAACGGATCCACCTCGTGTCCTTCGGGGCACCAAATGCGGTCCGGATCGTCCGGCCTCCAAGTCAGGCGTGCGTTGTGACCGCAGGGGCACTTCGGCGCCACGTTGTTCAGGCGTGCGTTACCCGCAATCCGATTGCGTCTGGGCGCCAGGCCGAGCAGCTCCTCCGGCTCGAGCAACAAGTAACCGTCCACCCGCTCTCGCAGGGAGGCCACCCACTCGTCGTCTGCCATTCGGACGCGATCCAGGTAGTGCGGGTTGGCGCGCTGGTCGCGGGGAACCGTCGCGAGAGACCGGGCCCACTCCTCGGTGGGGTAGAAGCCACCGTAGTAGGCCGCCTGGTCATCGTGCGAACGGAACTCTACTGGGTCGAACCGTGGCATGAGGTCTCTCGAGCGGAGTCAGCGAGGACAAGACACGCGGTGAGCGGGCTGCTCTGAGAGAAGGTAAGCACGCCGTCGTGGTGGGGGCAAGCATTCAGGGAAGCGCCATCAGGCATTGCCCTCGGATGGTTCCCGAGCTATATTCGGCTGCGCTGATCAAACACGGCACGTCCCAAGTTCGTGCTTCTGACCGATGTTCCCACGTCGCAAAGCCGAATACGGAAGCTGACGATGACACAGCCAGCCGGTGGTCCCTTCCCGACGGGCAACCCCTGCGATCCCGACGAGCGGGGATGGCTCATCGGAGTGGGCGGTCAGTACACCGTCCACGACCTGGGCAACGGCCGCGTGGTCAAGATCCCCAACAGCATGGACGGATCGCGGTGTTTCGTTGGGGGGTGGGGCCCTCATGTCTCCGAGATGAAGAGGCACTTTCCCCTCGCCGAAACGGCCATCTACCGGGGCATATGCATCCCTCACGTTCTGCGGCTGGCCAAGCGCTACCCGCCACTGAGCGCCGCGCTGGCGCACCCGCGCGCCATGCCAGGCGGCAGCTTCTCTCAGGACAAGGTGCAGATACTCTACGACCTGATCCCGCAGGCCTCACCTGACGAGATCCGCGGCTATCTGGACGGATACGCGGACATGTGCCAGTTCTGCTGGCGCTACGGGATCCACGACTACATCCTCTTCTTCGTTGTGAACAACGGGATCGACGCGGAGGGCAAGGTGGTGTTTGTGGATTTCGGCGAAGTGGCCTTCGACATAACCCTGGTTGCAATGCAGACAGAAAAGCGTGGCTGGGAAACTAAGGATGTCCTTCTGCAGGAGTTCTTGCCTCCGGAGTACCACGGCTACTACTTCAAGGCAATGACCGATCGGCTGTCCGGCCGGAACTTCGAGCTTCACTGGGCGAAGGAGCTCGATGAGCTTGACTCGGATATCATCCACACACCCGATTTGCGGGAGCATCCGGAGATGATACCCGGGCTGGTCGACCGGATCCTGGGACGAGCGAATCGTGAGGAGGGATGGGAGATCAGCCGGGTCTCGTCGGAGGTACTGGATCTGTTCCACAGGGTCAAGAAGTGGCAGCAGAACGCGGTGGGGCTTCAGAACACGATGTATCGCGCCGCCGAGGTCTGCAAGGACACGATCATCGAGGTGGAGGACATCCCTCAGGACGTCAGGGCCCGGGCGGCCCCAGGCTAGTAGAGGAGGCCGTAGAAGCTGAGATCCAGAAACAATCGGGTCAGGCTTGGGTGATGCATAGTCAAGGGGTCACGCCGCAACGCGCGTGACCCCTTGATACTCCTGGAGTGTTACTTGGACTTCGGCTATGAGTCACCCGCTCGCACTCGCTCAACCGGCGGTCAGGTCCTCCCGGATCTGCAACAGTCTCAGCCTCAGATCGCTCAGGTCCTTCTGAATGATCTCCCAGACGATCTCAAGGTCCACGCCGAAGTACTCGTGCACGATTCTGTTGCGCAAACCCACGATCTTACGCCACTCGACGGCGGGAAACCGTGCCACCGTCTCTTGTGGTATTCGACTAGCAGCTTCTCCTATGACCTCGAAGTTGCGGACAACGGCATCCGCGGTCTTCTGATCACCAAGGAACCCCTCCAGGTCAAGCCCAGCGACATACTCCTCAATCCGCCCAACGGACTCCAGCATATCCTCAATCAGCAGGTCGATAGGCCTATGGGACATCGATGAGCTCCGCCTCGATCAGCTCCCAATGAGTCGGCTTCACCGCCCTGCGCGAAACGACCTCCGAAGGCACACCAAGTAGAGATTCGATGCTGTCGGCAAGATCGACGAACCGCAGGCCGATGGTTGGATCCACCTCGACCAGTATATCCACATCGCTGCCCTCTCGTTGCTCGCCTCTCGCATACGACCCAAACAGGGCCAGCCGCTTCACCCCGAAGCGTTGAGCAAGTCCGGGCTTGGCCTGCTGAAGCGATCTGAGAACTTCCTCTGTGGTCTTCATTGCGATCGCCCACTCGATTCCTTGGTCAACGCAAAGCGCCGTCCTCGCGGCGCCACACAAACACCAGATCCACTCGGTTTGGGCACTGGTCTACCATCGCATCAGCAACCAGCCGGCCGGTTGAGGACAATATAAGAAGAAGCCCTCGGACTGACCACCTCTCCGTTCGCTGAGAACCGCCCGGCAGCCCTCCGGCGACATCCCGGTTCGGCTCGAAGGCCTCCTTCCGTGCGTACGTTTTCTCTGTGACCTCTGAGACCTCTGTGGTGAAGGCCTTTCGCAGTTTGGCCTGCTCAGATCATCCGGATGGCGCCCAGAGGACACGCCAGAGCACACTGGGCACACCCGAGACACACGCCCGGCACGAAGGGTATCTCGAAAGGCGCCTCCTGCTTCATCGTCCGCTTCTCCCACGCTTCGAGGGCGACGCAGAATCCGGTACCGCATTTCTCGGGCCGACACAGCCTTGGATCCACCACGGCTTTGGGTCTCGGCATCGACCCTACCCGGAGGTTTGCTGGTGCTGGGTCTCAAGTCCGTCAAGAATATCGAGCACCATCTCCTTTGATTCCACGCAATCCTCGATCACCACGAGCGGGTCGGCCGACGAGGTGATCTCGAACATCATCGGTCCGGCAAACTCAGCTGCCAGCAGCTTCTCGAACACCGTCCCGAAATCGACCATGTTGTGTAGCCGCAGCGGTAGGTGCGATATCCGACCGATGGTCCGGTGCAATCCCCCGTGCAGATGGACCTCCACGATCCGCCCGCTGCAGCGCTCGATGCCGTTCAGGATCGGCTCGACGTTCGGTGTCGTCGTGAGATAGGACTGCGTGATGTCCACGAGCAACCCGAAGTCGTCCGCATCGACCTCAGAGACGATCGCTGAGATATCTACCCCGGAGTAATGCGTTCCCTCGTATCCCGATCGCAAGCCGTACTGCGCGCACCGTTCCGCAGCCCGTTCCGCGAACTCGAGATTGGCGCGCTTGCTCTCCTCGTTGAACACGCCCGGGTAACTCGAGTGTCCGCAGGCGCCGGCGTGGAAGGTCACAAGCGGCGCACCGATGTCGTGGGCGAAGTCGATGCACTCCAGATACTGCTCGACCGACTCTTCGCGGATGCCGGGATTGAGGGAGGCGATGTTGTTGTCCGCGAGCTGCGCATGGACCGTGACGTGCTCGAACCGTTCCAGCTTGCACCTGAGTGACCTACGACGATCGGCTGAACACTCCCGCGGCCAGATGGCGGCCCCCGGGTGAGGGGCGGGATGACCGTAGCTTCCCGATCCCGGCACACCAAGGAAGATCTCGATCGCGTGGAAGCCGCGTGCCCACATCGCATCCGCTGCATCCTCAGCCGTGATGTTCACGAGCGAGATGGTGGAGATCCTGATTGCATCCTCGTAGTCCATCGCCTCCTCCCAGCTCTGGCTGGCACTTCCCTAGAGGCCCTCTAAACGTGAGAGAGATCCGCGATCCATTCGGCGATCTGCCAGCCCATCATGCCTGGTGTTAGCGGACAGGTGCACTAGTCAAACGAATGGGGTTACGTCTTGATTGGCGTAACCCCTTGTTTTCAATGGTCGGGACGGCGGGATTTGAACCCACGACCCCCTGCTTCCAGATAGGGTGTTTGGTGTTGGAGTTCTGCGAGACGTTACAGTGATATCCCGCCGGCAATGAACGCCTTTCCTCAAGGGAAGTCAAGCACAAGTCTCCGCAATGGGCATCGAGATGGGCGAACGGGATGGTACCAGTGGCTCCCGGGCAGAATAGAAGCAGCCCGACCTATCCAAGCGTCGGGCTGTGTGGATCGTGCTAAGCTCTACGACCAAGGGTCACTCAAACTTGTTGGCGTGTATCTTGGTATCATCCTCGGTAGAGTAGTAGTCCCAAGTGTTCCCAGACCCTCGATTGTTTATGATCTTACAGTTCGTCGATACTGGATTCACATAGATCCCAACCATCGTATCGCTGATCGTGTTGTTGACTAGGCGTATGTTGTCATTCGAATAAAGGACTAGCACACCAGTAGCAGCCCAAGACATCGGTGTGTAGTTGGCATTGCTGATGGTGT